>JARRLM010000020.1:0-9150 GCA_037386985.1 Acidobacteriota bacterium
ATCGAGGGAGCTTTTTTTGTTAAACGGTCGAAAGGAACCGGCTGATGTTCAGCCGGTTCTTTTCTCCGGAACTAGAATCTGATGGTCAGCTTGGCCTGGAAGCGTCTGCTGCCGCCCTTGTTGCCGATGCGGCCCAGTTCAGTGCCATCGTTATTAATGGTGCCACCGCCGCCGCCACTGGGCGAGGGGTGATTCAGGATATTCGACGCATCGACACGGAACTGCACGGACTTGCCTTCAGTCAACTGTACCGTTTTTCCTATAGCCATATCGAGGCTGAAACTTCCGATTCCCTCAACTCTGTTGCGGCCGAAGCTGCCGTATTCACCCGGCATCGGATGCTGCATGATTACGGAAGCCGGAGAGTACTCAAACCTTTCCTCTTCCACCCAGAGCCAGTCTGATTCCGGGTCGGTATCGTCATAATCATACTCCCATCCCTCAAACATATAGGGCATAGGAGTGTACAGTGCCGATATCTGGCTTAAGCAGTCGTCGCGCAGACTGACGTCCCGATCCTCAACCCGTTGCATGACTCCATCCGGATCTGTCTCCCAGTGATAGGCGTAAGAGACGATGCTTGAGTCATAGCACTGCAGGTCGGGACCTTCGGCGAACGTGCCGGGATCGCCCCAATAGTATCCGTATCTTGCACCCGGATCCCATTGGACGTGGCCGGCTGTGGTATCGAACAGCTCCGGTCTTACGATATCAAGAACGGAGTTGCCGTACAGGTGTGTTGCGTCCGCGGAGATGTTTGAACGGGAGCCGGAACCCATGGTAAGGATCCAGCTTAAGTTCCACCCCTCGATAAATCTTCTCGCGACGGGATTGCTGATATCGCGGAAGAAGAATCCGTTGGCGCCGAACGGCAGCGTCCACGCACCGTAAGAGGTCAACTGATGCGCACGGCTGTTTCCGGTCCACGTATAGTCGAAGGGATTGGTTCGGTCATTCGGGTTTGTATAGCTGCTGTTACCCAGGTTCTTGGCCCAGGTATAGGTGCTGGTTATGTTGTAGTCGCGGGTCGGCCGCACTTCGAACCGAAGCTGCAGGGAGTGATAGTTGTTGTGGTTCAGGTTCGTGTACCAGTTCGCCGTACCCACCTGCGGATTGGCATCGATGAAGTTCTCCGGGAATTGCCCCAGATAACCCAGGTCCTCCCAATAAAGATTGGCATGCCGAAGCATGGTGCCGCTCTCGAGGGTTCCGGGATCCCAGAAACCGTCGCCGTCATTCAGGCCTGGAGTGATGGTGCATACACCCGTCCAGGGATTGCAGTTTTCGGCTTCCTGCCGTCTTGTGTAGTTTAAATTGGACAGGCTTCCGGCGATACTGTTGAAGTTTCCTGAGACGAGGTCATTGACGTACAAGGCTCTTATCACGTCTCCGCCCGTAGGTCCGCCCGGATCTCCAACGGCAATTAAATTATTCGTACCGTCTTCGTTGAGAATATTGTCATTCTCAAACTGAACGCCCATAAAGAGCGCGTCCAGGATTTCGCTGGTGCCGCCCGCCCGCGCTGCTGTGAGGCCGTCAAACAGTGTTCCGAACGAATTCCCGTTTTTGAGGAAGTTGTTCGAATTGAGGTCCAGACTGCCCATGCCCCTGCGGGCCAGGGTTCCGATATAGCGCACATCGAAGGTCACGTTCGACCCGATATTGCGCGAGATGGAAAGGTTCAGGCTCTGCGCGTAGGGATTGGACACTTCATAATCGTACACGGACAGAGTCGGCGGGGGAGTTCCCCCACGGTTAATGATATGCAGGGTTTCGAGCGGCAGAATCGGCGGGTCTTCGCACGCGAGAAACCTGTTTGTCGGAAGATAGTCGTCCAGATTGGCGAACCTCAAGTAGGGAAGGAAATCGCCGCACCCTGTATTTCCGCCGTAGAAATAGTAGTTGAAGTTGGTTCCGGTCGAACCTTCCAGGATGTCCGCAAATCCTCCGCTGATGTTGTCGGCGTTGGCGATCTGCGAATAGGACAGCTGATAGCCGCCGCGCAGGGTGGTTTTGCCCTTTCCGAACCAGGGGAGCTGCCAGGCGAAGCCGACAGCGGGCCCGAAGTTGTTCAGGTCCTTATCATACACGCTGATGTCGGACTGGGGCGAACCCGGACCGACGAACTCCTGAGTTGTATAATAGTCGGGTCCCAGATTGACGGGAAATTCCGCCATCCACCCGTTGAAGTCCCGGCCCGAGACTCCGAACAGCGCCTGGGGTCCCCCTTCCAAAGCAAGGGACATGCCTCCGTCCATATAGGGCACTCCGTAGTATTCATAGCGGAGCCCCAGGTTCAGGGTCAGGCTGTTGGTGACCTTCCAGTCGTCCTTGGCGAAGAAGGCCATCTCTTTGGCGCGGATGTCGGAGATTTTTTCGATCTCGCCGTTATAGATATCGTTCCAGTCCTTGTCGAAAGGATCCTCGATAAAGTACCACTGCCAGACATGGCTCATGGAACCGCCCATATAGTCGCGCAGGTCCTGCATCTGTCTGAGAGCTCCATCGTACAGATTCAGGTAGGTTCCGGCGAAGGCCCAGAAGAACCCGCCTCCGCTGAGACCGGGAACCTGTGGACCGAGATCTGTGGGGAGCGAGTATTCCGCGATGCCCCCGAAGGCGACCGGCAACGAACTTACGGTCAACAGTCCGCCCACGTCCCCGTCGGCGTCCTGGTGCGACCGGGTCAGGCGGATTTCGCCGCCGAACTTGAGCGAATGCCGTCCCTTCGTCCAGGTCAGGGTGTCCGACATCGTCCATCGATGGTCGTAACCGCCCCAGCTGGGCAGGAAGGAATGCTGGAATCCGGGCTGTTCAGCGCCTCCGATGAAGTGGCTGTTGTAGTTGTTGGTCCAGAAGCGCTGGGGGTTGAAGTAAAAAGGCTCCCCGGGGAGGTAATTCTGCCATTCATCGGTGGGCAGCATTTTTTGCATCAAAGCCGCGACCTCGCCCTGGGTTGCCGTAGCGTCGATGGCATTGAGGGAGTGGGATTTGTTGCGGTTCAGCCCGAATCGGGCTTCGTTCAGAAGCGTGGGCCTTAATGAAGAGGTCACGGAGATAGAGAACCTTGTCGGAAAGCGTTCCGTGGTTCCCTCGTATCCGTTCGGCCAAAGCTTCTGGGCGCCGGCGTTGACGTCCCGTTCATAGGTATAGGTACCGCTGGCCCGGTGGCGATCGTTGAAGTTGTGGTCGATCTTAACCGTGATGTTTTTGCGGTTGTTTTCCTGGCCGACGCCGTAAATACGGTCGACCCCCTTGTTCACACGGGTCCAGGTGTGTGTGGCGAAGTTCAGGCCGTCCGCTCCGGCCTGTCCCTGACTGGTGGGAGTGAACCTGAAGGTGGTGGCCCGGGGCATGACTTCGGTGAATTCGGGAATGGCCTGCGTGTCCATAATCCGGTACACGGTACCCGTCCCGTCATCGCGCGCTTCCCAGTACCTTTCAATTCCCAGGGCGGCAAGCGATGAAGGCGAGTCAGGCTGGTCCATGTTGTACAGCCCCTGCTGCCAGGCGGGAGTATAGTACTGATCCCCGTAATCGCTGCAGTCGAGAATGTCATCCGCAAGAAGATCGCTGGCTTCCTGGGTCAGAGGACCGAAGGCGCTTGTGTATTGCAGGTTGCCGTAATTTACGGAATTCGGTATGTCGGGATGGTCCTCGTTGAGTGGCTGGACGATATGACCGGTGCCAAGAGGTACCTTGGTAACGGGATCGATATCCCCAACATCCAAACCCTCAAAGGTGTAGTTATTAGCGGCTGCGAGGTCCGAATCCAGCGGGAAACCGTTGTAGTCCACATTCGCCTGCACTTGGGTACCCCAAGCCGTAGTGGTCTTATCTATGTCGTAATGGCCGGTTCCTACGCCCGGGAAATATCGGAAAATGCCCAAGCGGGCGCAGTCCGTCAACACCTGTACGTGCCTGACTTCGCGCGTGCGGGGAATGGCGTGATCCCAGGTGAGGAAGAAGAATGTCTTGTTCTTCTTGATCGGGCCGCTGAAGCTCAGGTTGTAGGTGTTCAGGTTTCTCCAGTCGAGGGGGATGCCCACTCTGTTGTTGCTCCAGGAGTTGGCATCCAGAGCGGAGTTGGTGATGTTCCAGACTCCGGATCCGTGGTAGGCGTTCGCTCCCGACTTGGTCAGAATCTGCACCTGTCCCATGCCGCGACCCATTTCCGCATCGACCGGTGAAAGAACCAGCTTGAATTCACTCACCATTTCGGTATTGATGCGGCTGGAGGATGCGATGCCTGTATTGTAGCGGACATCGTTGATTGTGATGCCGTCCTGCTGGATGTGGATGGCGTTGGAGTCCACACCGGCAAAACTCTGGTCCGTCTGTTGGGAATCGTATTCAGTCGACCACGGGTTATTGAGATCTCCCGTACCGGGCTGAACGCCTCCCATGATGTTGACGAGTTCCATGACGTCGTTGCTCGTCAGCGGCAGTTCAATCAACGACTGCGATCTGAGCACTGTACCGGTCGATGAACTCGATTCCGTCAGGATATCCTGCGCCGTGGTGGTTACTTCAATTTCTTCGGACAATCCGGCAACCTCGAGTTCGAAGTTCATACGCATCTGAGCATTGCCGCCGAGTGAAACGTTGGTTTTGGTGCTTTTCTGGAAGCCGTCCAGTTCCGCGCTCACTTCATACGTTCCCGGCTGGAGACTGGGAAAGCTGAACGCACCGGAGTCATTGGCTAAAGTAACCGTTTCCACTCCGGTTTCTACATTGACGGCCGTAATGGTCACACCGGGCAGATATCCCTCGCTGGTGTCCTGTACAGTTCCGCTTAGTGAGGCGGACTGACTGAATACCTGTGCGGGTAGAATAAGAAGCGTCAATATCGCAACTGCGAGTATTGGTATCTTCTTACCGTAGTTAAGTTTGATCATTTTCACCTCAACAAGTAAATATTGACTTGTAACCTCCCGGCCAGGGCAGGTGGGTCGGTATTTCATGGTTGCAGTCTTTTGAAGGCCCTTCAACCTTCAAAAGCGTTTTCTTTCAAACAAATCCCATCCATAATAAGCGAGAAGGGCGAATCAAATTTGCTATTGTTTTTTAAAGATTCATTCCCCATCTGCTTATTTATAGGAATTCACTTAATTACCGTGACCGGCCAATGCTGCATCGTCTCCAACGTACACCCATCGGCAATGTCACTATGTAGAGTTCTTAAAATCAGACGCATTGATACTGGTTTTAATTTATTAATGTCAAGACATTTATGCATATTTCTTTTATAGGATGTATTATATCTTTAATACTAAATATGTCGTATAGATGAATCTATTAATACTAATGCATTCATGGATCTTTGATTTTTATTTCAGGATGCAGGTATGGGATTTTTATTTAATAAGAACAGTGGGCTATGGTGAGTCATTGTATGGAAACACCCGATATCTCTTGCCCTGCCTTTCCGGATGCGGATTCCTTGTGAAGTTTTAAAATAATGCAGCGTGACTTTTTGGGCACAGACCAATTCAAATAGCTTTGGCCATCACCTCATCTCGCGAAGAAGATGGAAAATCTTCGGTGTCTCCGCAAGAACCGGATTTTTTATCGTTGTAGAACAGATCCGACATATCATCAAACAGAAAATCAATCATTTTATCCGGCTCATCATCAAAATATTTACCGAGCAAATCATGGATTTGATTTCGAATCGCCTGTCGACGGGATATTAGAGGCCTATACAAATAGGCTCGTCCCTGGATAGAGTGGACCAGTACTCCCTTCTTTTCGAGAATTCTCATCATGGTCATAATCGTGGTGTAGGATATTTGCCTCTCTTTATAAATATTTTCAAATACTAATTTTGCAGTAGCATTTCCATTTTCCCACACTATTTTCATAATTTTTATTTCCTGCGGGGTAAGAATAATAGAAGAAACATCCTTTGTCATATCAACTCCTCGATCATTTCTCATTTCAAAAACTGGGAATATGTATAGAGAATCTTAATCTCATTATTCGCTAACAAGGAGGATTGAAGAAATTCACAAAAGCCTGGATGAATTTTCGTCCGCCATGCAATGCGCTCCCTCTCATGGTTAGGAAAGTCCGCAGTTGGACAAAAGCCAACTACAGATCAGCCCCTTTATTTCGTCGTCATTGATTTTATGATTAAACCTTGAATACCGCGCGTGGCTGAATTTCGAGGTTTTGCTACCGGGATACCAGATAAAAATTAAGGCTACCATAAATGCCAATAAAAATTAAGACTAACGTTGATTAAGAAGACTATGCATCAATCCTTTCTCAATTCATAAACAGGCGCGTTTGCTTTCACTTCGACCTACGAGATTCTGATCTTTATTGTTACAAATAAAATTTGTGCCGGGGCGTAATCCTGGGGGAGAGTCACTTAATAGTTTGAGGTTGGGGATTTTGAGTTAAATTTTTTGGATCATAAGGGGGAATCTCGATTGGAAAAGCTGAGGGAGCCCTTGTGTCGCAAAAAACATATACCGAGCTGATTGTCTGGCGGAAAGCGATGGATTTAATGGATCAATGCATGGAAATCAAACGGCTTATAAATGGATTAGCCAAATCCCTCAAATAATCCAACCCCATCCATTACTTAGAACTCAGAACTTAGAACTTTTAGTTAAGCTTTATTGAGTGCTTCGAGTACTTGCGCCGGCGTGATCGGATAGCTTTCGACCCATTTGCCTATTGCATTGTGGACGGCGGGCATAATCAGGGCGGGCACGACCGTGGCAATATCCTCGGCAATTCCTACGAGCCCGTAGGGGCCATACCCCATTCCGCTTTCCACAAGGCGGGTGTCTACGGATCCTATGTCTTCAATCGTCGCAATTTTATAATCGAGTAGGTTGCCGTTGAGCATCACGCCTGTCTCGGGATCGTGTATCACCTCCTCGCTTCTTCCCCGTCCGACGGCCATATAACTGCCGCCGTACTGCTGGCCCTCACAACCTTCCCAGCTGATGACACGGCCGACATCGTTCACATTGACAACACGGGTGACTTCGACCTCTCCCGTTTCAGTGTCCACCTCCACTTCCATAAAATGAGCCTGCCGGCAGAGACGCAATCGCTTGCTGGCGTAGGCGCCGTGCTGCACCTGGTATCCGTATGCAAAAAGCGGTTCGGAAAAATTGCTCCGATCCGCGCCCTTGCCCATTTCGGACGTCCACGCCAGAGGCCCTTCGTATCCCATGGGCATGACCAGCTGCGCGATGGTCTTTCGAATGGAAGGATCCCGCTTGACGAAGATCACACTGTCCTGAATATCCAGGTCCTCCGGCTTCATGCCCGGGAAAGCAGCCGGGAAACTGCCCCTCGAACTCTCACCCAGCGGCTTTGTCGCCACTTCCAGGATCTTCCGCTTCAGAGCCCGGGCCGCATTCCGGACGGCAAAACCGTTGACCGACATGTTGGTCGACGAGTCCGGTGTCATTGTAAAAAAGCCGGGATCGTTCGGCGGCCTGTAGTAGACATCTTCGATCTTCATCCCCAGCTCGTCCGCGGCGACCTGGCAATAGGCCGTTTCGCCATTCACACCGATGTCGCACCGCATTGCCAGGATGCTTGCGGTTCCGTCCTGTCGCTCGATACGGATGGCGATCTCCCCGGTTCCGGCCGAATCGTCCCACTCATGGGTCCATGTGAAGGCCAGTCCATGCATTCTGCCGTTTGTAAGCCGCTTCGTTCCGGGCGGATGCCAGTTCCTGTCCCACTCAACAACCGCCTTCCCCTTTTCAATACATTCTCTCAGGCTGTCCCGCACCGGGAATCCCATTTCGCCCTTGCGCTCATTGAGCCAGGCCATGTCGTGGCCCTCGGCGCCGTCGTTTTTGAGGGCAACCTCAATCGGGTCCAGCCCGAGAGCCTCAGCGACATGCTCGAAAACCAGGGTCAGGGTCATGCAGTTGGCATTCTGTTCGCAGCGTGTGGGAACATTCGGTCCCTTGTTGACCTGCATCACTTCCAGTTTGCCGTGGATATTGGGGATGCTGGTATTTTCGCACAGGTGGTGGAAAGCTCCGAAAACGGGAAACCATTGATTGGCCAGCTGAGCTTTCCCCTCGACCGCCGTAATGGTTCCGTCATTCTTCGCGCCGACCTTGAAGAAATAGCTCCCCTCGTCCATTTCACCGCCGTAGAAATCCTCTCTCCGGCTGAAAATCCATTTGACCGGTTTCCCCGTTCTCCTGGAAAGGATCCCCGCGCAGTAATAGGGGCCCATGTTCCAGGAACAGTGGCTCCATCCTCCGAAACTGGCTCCCTGATAGGGGCAGTGGAGCTGAACCCAGCTCATCGGCATTCCGCCGTACCAGGAGGCTACGGCTCTCTTGCTGACCTGGGGATGCTGCTGCTTGAGCCACACTTCCGGGTACTCGCCGTTCCAGTTGAAAATTCCGCAGGGCCTTTCGGGCCCCATCCATGTCGTCAGAGTTCGCTTCGCCTCAAACTCGATAATCCGGTCCGCTTCGGCGAATCCCTGTTCGACATCTCCAAGCTGCTCCACGTCCATAAAACCTTCATTGACATAATTTCCTTCCGGAAAGGCTTCGGGGTGCGCTACTGGAGCCCCTTCACGCTTCGCTTCCTCGACATCGAGGACGAAGGAACGCTCCTCCCAATCCACATCAATCAGCTTCAAAGCTTCATCCGCGATCTGCTCCGTATCGGCCGCCACCACCGCCCCGACCTCTTCCCCCTCGAAGTAAGCCTTGTCGGACAGCACTCCAAGTTCATTGGGAACATGCCCTCCCAGGTTTGCAGTCTCCGGCAACTCAGGGTCGTCATACCGTAGAACGGCACGCACGCCGGGATAGGCCTCGGCCCGGCTGGTATCCATATGCCTGATTCCGGCATGCGGGAAGGGAGAGGTCAGAAACTTGGCGAAGAGCATTCCGTGAAGCTTCATGTCGATAGTGTAAACCGCCTTACCGGTCGCCTTCTCGTACCCGTCCATCCGGCGAACGCCGCGCTTGCCGATGTAGGTGTAACGGTCCAGAGGATAGGGATCCGACCTCATGTTATCCAGCACATCGGTGATCTTCTTCATGTCATCGTTCATAATGATTCCATTCAGGCCCGCAAGGACCGGAAGAGAATTAGCCAGGGGCGCAAGCCCCATATGCGCTAACTTAAGGAGAGTACCTTGCA
>JARRLM010000021.1:0-9108 GCA_037386985.1 Acidobacteriota bacterium
ACAGTGTCGGCAAACCAGGTGCCAAACCGACTGCTCGCCCAGCCGCGTTCATGCAGGGATTTAAATATCCGTTTCAGATTGTATTGATGGTGCACCAAAGTTCCGTCGACCCTACCCTGTACATGACACACAATGAAGATCGCCGGTAAGCCGTGTGCCTGAAATAGGCACGCACGGTTTGATAGGGGGTTCTGGAACAGGACCAGTTATGCGGGCCCCGCGCCAGCTATTCACCAGCAATTCAACAATATTAGAATCAGAAAATTACAGGGGAAAACGCTTGCTCAGAGGCAGGCTGAAAATGATAAACTCACCCCATCAGCTATGGCATAGATTGTTTCTTATATTGGATGACTTAAAGTCAAACCGATGCTAACGACCTATATAATTGTCATATTGATGAGGGCAAAATCGATTGTATCCATTTCATAAGTTTACTTTTCATTAATATTTCACCTATGTAATTCTGCAATGCCTCTGTTTAAACTTTTAAAAAAATGGTTCGACATACGTCCTGGTGAAATGAGAAAGGTAGTTCTCTGTTCATCCGGGGCCTTCCTTCTTCTAGCATCCGTCGTTTTAGCCCGTTCAATTCGTGAAGGATTGTTCCTAACGCTTTTCAATGCGAAGAATTTGCCGTATGTCACTGCCGGTGTTGCATGCCTGAGCCTACCAGCAGTAGGGATTTTTGCCGCTTTGCTGGGGCGTTTTCACCCGTGGATTGTCCTGCAAAGGATATCTATTCTGTTCTGTGTGGGGCTAGGAGTGATTTGGAGTGTTTCTCAGTATATACAAATTGTTGCTGTTGTATTTTATATATGGACAGCCGTTGGAACCCTACTTCTTACATCAGGATTCTGGGTTTTTATAGCCGAGAGCTTTGTTGTACGCGGCGCTAAGCGTCTTTTCGGACTGATTGCGGGAGGCGGGACGGCCGGAGCAATGGTTATGGGCCTTTCTCTAAATTGGATTGCCCCTCGGTTCCTGTTGAACCAGCTTATGCCGTGTCTAATTATTATCCTCATTCTCCTATATTTGGTTGAATACTGGATTTATCGTTTACCTGGATATGGATTTAACGGCGAAAGACAAGCCATAGATTCAGAAAAAAAGAATTCGGACAACGAAGGTTTGGCTTCAGTCACAGCTCCATATGACATAAAAGGCAATTTTAGTATAATTTTAAAATCTCCCTACCTTGGATCCATTGCTGCTATTGTTTTTGTAGCGACGGTTGCCAGCAGTATTGTGGATTATCAATTTAAAGAATTTGCCCAGATAAATATTGGCGGTGGGGATAAATTGACTGGATTCTTCGGTGCTTTCTATGGTTTGGCTGGTGGAATCGCATTAGTTGTCCAGCTTCTATTTACAGCACGCCTAATAGGCTCGATAGGTGTGACTTTGGGTCTTGCTATACTTCCTGGATTGCTTCTCTTCGGATCCACCGGTTTTTTAGCCTTCCCGGGATTGATCGTTGCAACAATAGTAAGGGGAGGAGACAATACCCTGCGCAAGTCTATACTGAGGCCGATGCTGGAGTTTTTATACGTTCCGGTTCCGTCGCTGGTACGACGTAAAACCAAGACTTTTATCGATTCGTTTATAGATAGTTTAGGAGAAGGGACAGGAGCTGTTGTTATATACGTATGGGTTGTGTTGACAGGAGGACAGTCAAGATATCTTTCCATATTGGTTGTTCTGTTATCCCTTACAATGTTCTTTCTTAGCCGGCGTATGGGAAATCAGTATATGAGTACAATTGTGAGTCGCCTTGAGGAAGGCGATGCGGGAATTGTTCTCCCGGTGCAATCCTCCGGATTCAAGGCTCAGACGTCCGATCAGAAAATGGAATTACTGACGGCAAGCTTTTCAAGACTGGATCTTCAATCAATCTTTACAGACACGACAGCGATGCGCAGAGCTGACCGGAAGATACTCTCAGGTCCGTATGATAAAAATAAGGTTGACAAGCATGAATATGGACAGAAATTGAAGTCAACCGGCTCCCCGGATATTAAATCAATCCTGAAGTCTCCCGACAATAGCGATATTTTGCAGGTTCTTGAGAAAGTTACGGAACGGGATGTAGATCAAATCCCATGGATAACAAGACTCCTTGCGAGAGATGCTCTGCAAGAGGCTGTTGTGAACACGCTGGCGCATATTGGCAATCCGGCGGTGTCTGATCTTTCGGCACTTCTTCAGGATGAAGACGCGGACTTCGTGATCAGAAGAAGGATTCCCCGGGTACTGGCAAGAATTGAAGGACAAGAAGCGGAAAAAGCTCTGCTCGGCGCTTTGTTTGCCGGACGATTCGAAATTCGTTATCGTGTTGTGATCGCTCTTGTAAATCTTAAAAAACACGGTTTTCGTATACCTCAAGATCAGTTGAAAACAGTTATCTGGAGGGCAATACGAAACGAGGTCCAGTGCAATCGGCCGATATGGGAGATGCGGCGATTACTCGACTCTCTCGATCCCAGTGAAGATGATAAACTTATCATAAAACGGGTGTATACTCGCAGCAGTCTGAGTCTGGAACATACTTTTAGAATGCTAACGCTTGTTCTCGATCCGCAACCTGTTGCTGCAGCCCTGCATGGAATACTTATCGGTGATGAAGAGTTTAAAAGCTTCGCATTGGAATACCTGGAACAAATACTTCCGGCGGATATACGGAAAAGGATCTGGCTCTTTATCGGCGATGCAAGCGAGTACAGAAAAGAAAAAGAAACTCGTCCACTGCATAGCGTTGTATCCGATCTTATGTCTTCCAGGGCAACTCTTTTTCACGATGAAACAGATCGGCATGTATTGGAAAGAATGTTGAAGCCTCGGAGAGAGTAACGTCAACTCACACGGTAATTCACTGCGAAAATTCTCCCGGTGATAAATAGTTGGTGCGATGAGGAGAAAACGATGAATATTTCCCTGTGCCTGAAAAAGGTTGAAACAACGCCGATGTCGGGGATGATATATTCCACCCCTTGTGAACTGCCGTCAAAATTCATCGGGGATGCATCCAAACGGTTGGGCTGGGCGAGCCTCATTTATGCGTCCACGTTTACGTGTGCCTATTATATTGCAAATCTGCGAGACTGGATTCAGACAGACTCTCTGGTTGAGAATCTGATCCAACCCAATTCCATTTTCGGATATCTGTCGATAGCAATGTCCTTTCTTATGTTCGGAATATCCCGGGCCCGCCGTATCGATCCTCAACGTGTACTGGATATAGGACTGATCTACCTGGTTTTGGGTTCTTTGGGAATATCAATGACACAGTTCTGGGGAGTTTCCATAGAATGGCCTGTCGAAGATCAAGGATTTGTGGGAATTCCCTGGGAGTGTGCCTGGATTCTGATTTACCCAGTATTAGCACCGAATACGCATCTGAAAACGTTTTTAGGAGCCCTGGGAGCAGCTTCTACCGGACCGCTAGCGCTTTATCTATCCATGATTTTTGCAGGCACAAACAGCGATTTACCAATAGGCTTTTTTGCGCGTTATTTTCTGTTTAGTACGTATCTCTGTGCTGCGATGGCGCTTGTCACCTGCCGTGTGATTCATGGATTCGGAAAACATCTGCACAAGGCGGAGGAGATTGGAAGTTATCGGTTAGAGGAGCTGTTAGGAGAAGGGGGCATGGGGAAAGTGTGGCGAGCGCGGCATCACATGCTGGCCCGGCCTGCGGCAGTAAAACAGATACGCCCGGAAGTTCTCGGCTTTGATGGGGCAAGACGGGAGGAAGTTATTCGCCGGTTTGAAAGAGAAGCACAGGTTACAGCTACACTAAAGTCACCGCATACTATCAATCTTTACGATTTTGGAATTTCCGATGAAGGTACGTTTTATTATGTCATGGAATTGTTGGAAGGGTTAAACCTTGATGTGTATGTGAAACGTTTCGGCCCTGTCTCAGCTGAAAGGGCTGTCTACATGCTGCGTCAAGCCTGCCATTCGCTGCAGGAAGCACATAATAAGCATATGATTCACAGGGATATAAAACCAGCCAATATATATATTTGCCGCATGGGACTAGATTGTGACTTTGTAAAGATTTTAGACTTTGGCCTTGTAAAATCCAAACAGGGCGGGCAGGAAGATATCACTCAAATCACGCTTCAGGGCATGGCTCCGGGCACACCCGGATTTATGGCACCGGAAATGGCGATAAGCAGAAGTGAAATCGACAGTCGAACCGATATTTACTCTCTCGGTTGTGTGGGCTATTGGCTTCTGACCGGCCAATTCGTATTTGAAGGGGATACGCCTCTAGCTACCATCGTTCACCACATCCAGTCGGTTCCGATTCCGCCTTCTCAGAAAGCCGAACTGGAAATACCAGAGCCGTTGTAGAAAATCATCCTTGCCTGCCTGGAAAAAAATCCCAATGACCGTCCGCAAAGTATTGCAGAATTGGATCGGCTCCTGCAAGCGTGTCCTCTTGAAAAAAATTGGAACAATGCGAAGGCGGCTGAATGGTGGAACCTGCATTTACCGCAACAGGGAGAAACTCTTCGTAAGTAGTCCAAAGTTTTCATCTTGAAACCCTGGATGGAGTCTTTGCAGTTCATAGCCTGGGAAATCCTCGAGATCACTGCATTTCGTTCCATTGAACAAAGTGTATCGTATACTTGAGGCCTAATTCCAAATGCTGCTGAGACCAAACATTTTCGCCACCAGGAAATCATATGATAAAAGTTTTGCCGACATCGTGAAAGAGAATGCATTAGATCCATCCTGCCGAGGATATGTTTTAGCGCCTATCACCGCAATTGGTTATAATATGGCTCTCCTGATTCTTTATGGATAATATCCATGTAATATTTAAGATCAAAATTACGAATTTGGTTTTTTAGCCTGGAATACCACCACCGTAAGCCTATATCCCGGGCTTCCTCGTACGCTTGCTCGGGTGTCCATTGCTGGAATGCAATCCGATAAAAAGCAATCATGGCGCCTGTCCGATCAGCGCCTCGCTTGCAATGCACAAATATGGGGTAGTTGTCAGGATCGTTCAAAATCTTAAAAAATTCTCTTACGGATAATATTTGGATACCATTCCAGGCTGAGAGAGGAATGTGCACATGCTCCATGCCCAGTCGCTCCACATCCTCTCGTTCATCGTTATCATTGCGGAAATTAATAACAGTCTTGATGTGCATTGCCTGCAAAATCTCAAATCCACTCGCCTTGGGTTGACCACCCCGATAAAGGCCTTCATTACCTTTATGGAAACGTGGCAGCTCTTTTAAGGATGCTTCGGGCAGCTCTTCTGACCGTACCGCTATTCCCGACACTAGCAAAAGTAAAAACAGCAAGTGAACAGAAGTACGGTTTATAATAAATCCACTCCAAATTTTAGTTCTTTTCATTGCTCGTTAGTTTTTCAATTAAAAGTTTGAACAGGCTTTGTAAGATCTCAGCATTTTGCGAAATCAGGTCAAAAAAATCATGTGCTCGGATTTTTAATGCGAAGGTATCCTCCAAAGCCCTTGCAGAAGCATACCTTGGTTCATTGGACAATACCGCGTAGATGCCAAACGCCTCATAAGGACCCAACAATCCACTGATAGCGGAACCTCTTAACTCTACCTTCCCTTCGACGATAATATAAAGCGCATCTGCGATTTCGCCTTCCGCGAAGATTTTTTCTCCAGCATTTAACTGGATCTCGCATGAAATTGTGGACAAGAGAATCAAATCCTCAACTGTCGCTCTGGAAAAAATCTCCACGCCTCTCAAGATTTCGGCTCTCTGTAGAGCGGTCAATCGTGCCTTCAAGGACGAACTGCATAGCAGAGGTTGGAATGGAATCTGATCACTCATGGCAGAATCCTTTCAAAATCATGTTAACTCCATACGGGCAGGGACTCAAAGCCATCTATTCTTTTTCAGGGCATCTAATGTGCATTCGCGCAGCACCCAATCCGTGCTGTGAGAGAATGCTTCAATAATTTCCGGCGCTCTGTCTTCGAACGTCAATCTTTTGAGTTCGATCAGCGGCAAAACCCATTTTTTGAGATGCGAAGGAAGTACGTTGTCGAGATACTCCACGGCGTTGGCTTTCTTGGACCGTGCTTCCTCCTTGATGGCATTGTATGCTGCATACGCAGCCGAGGCCGGTAGGATCAAGCCTAAAAGACGAAAAACCCGCTCCATGGCCTGATAATTTTTTTCTATTAGGAGTTGTGCTAAAAGGTCCGGACTTTCTTTTTGGGGATAGAGTATATTCCGCGCGTGTTCGTACCAAAGTGCCTTTTCGCTTTCGGCTTCAATGCGAGAGCTGATAGCTTTCGCATCGAAATGCAGCTTGTGGTTTCCGATTCTGAGTTTGTTTAGTGCTCTTATTGAACGGAAGCGCAGAAGCCCATCCTCATTGGAAAGAGCCTCAACTAGGACATTCACTATTCGTTGGGTTGGGATATTAGCAAGAACCAGAGGCATCTGCCTTCGCACCTCGATATCCTCCTCCATGTCGGTGAAAATGTCGCAGAGTGTAGCGTTAATCAATGTGCCTTGATTCAAGCGCGAAGCGAGCCTTATATAAAATGAAACGACAAAGCTAATGATTACGGCAATGCTGATGTATACGTACGGCAGATCCATAGCACCGTATTGATGCAGAAACGCTGAATCTCGCACGGCACGGGCAATAGTGAAGGAAGTCAAAACCAGCGTCAGATAGAGGAACAAGAGAAATACTGCCAGTTCTTCACCGCGTTCGATTTTGAAGAAGGATCGTATATGCTTCATATCTCCGGCAGACCTGCATAAATAACAACCTATTATTATTATCACAGATCAATCGACGTATTAAATCTTCACTTTTTTTCGGCCGGTTGCACTCTTGAAAAGACGGGTAAAATCTTTCAAAATAAAAATTAAAGAAGTTTGTTTAAATTATCTGAATCTGGATGTGTAGGGGCATTTTTTACCTGCAAAGGCAATGAATTTGAATAGAGCGACCATGTCTTTCATGCGGAATTCACATGAACGCAGCATGAAAAGCCTCATTATCTTTTTCAGCATTTTCCTGAGCGCCGGCTGGTTTGTGGAAGCTCAGGATATTCCGAATGACAACGCCACCAGGCAGAGCATCCTGCTTGAAAAGAGAAAAGAAAAAAGCAGGCACCTCACTATATATAGAGTCACCGATGCGGAAGCCAGGATTCGGAAATATGAGAAGATTAAGTTTCCCACAAACATTTTTATAAAGGGTTGGAATGGCTTCCGCCCATTAATCGGAGGGATGCCTTCCGGATCGGGATTTGTCGTGGGTGGAGGCTACATCTACGGCCTTGGGGATCAGTATTTCCAGTGGCAGGTTAATGGACGATATTCCACCAAGGGATACAAGATTGCGGACTTCCAGTTACTCTATCCGACTCCGCAGGAAAATCGCCGTTTCGAACTCAAAGGCAGCGCGGAATACCGGGATCTGACATCGTTGAGTTTTTTCGGAATCGGCAATGAGTCGAGCAAAGCCGATCAATCAAACTATTTGCTGAAGGACAGAAATGCCTATGCCCACCTGTGGATTAATCCCAGGGGTTTGCTGTCTTTTGGAGCACAGGGGGGATGGTACGCTGCAGAGACTGGTGTTGGAGACAGTGGGCGTTCTTTTGATGCGGTGGAGGTGCCTGGTTTTGGCGTTTCCAGGACAAATTACGCGGTAGCCGGAGGCTGGGTGGAATTTGATATTCGGGACAAGTGGGCGGAGCCTCCAGTTGGGATTGAAGCCCGTTTCACAGCCATGCGCTACGACCAGCTTGACAACAATCAGTTCGATTTCACTCGCTATATTGCCGACATCAAGGGTTACATCCCTCTTGGTTATCGAAGCCGTATACTGGCCGTGCGCTTACGCACCTCTCATTCCGATCGGGACCAGGAATCCTCGGTCCCCTTTTACCTGATGGAAACCTTGGGTGGAGCCAAGACACTGCGCGGTTTTGACGAGTACCGCTTCCGCGACAGGCGGAACCTGTTGATTCAAGCGGAATACCGTTGGGAGGTTTGGGCCTATATAGATATGACGGTATTTGTGGACACAGGCAAGGTCTTTTCAGAGTTAAGGAATTTCGATTTTGAAGATCTCCACACAGGGTATGGATTGGGTTTACGTTTGCATACTCCGAGCAATTGGAGACTTAGATTTGATCTGGCAAGGAGCAGCGAAGGGTTCAAATTTCACGTGGGTACCGGGCCGAGTTTTTGAATGAAATGGTAATAGAGAATATGAAATTCTACCTGACCGTTGTAGTGACGATCTTTTTAGCGGTTGGCAATACGCCTCTCGCAGCTCAAAAATTTTACCCTGACGATCCCCTGGAAGAAGATCGCGATTCCTTGGATACGCCCAATAAACCGGCAGAAATTGAACTTAGTGACTATTTCGATCGTTTTGGGCACATGTTTCATGATTTTGGCAGCTCATCTATCGGAATCATCGTAGTTGTTGAAAATGGACCAGGTTGTTCTGTAAGCCGTTGTTCCCTTTATGAAACCGTATTTTGCAGACAGATTAGCAAACTCCAGGAATTCTCCTTTGACTTGGAACTCGTCAAGCGGGTTAATCCCGTTGATACCGAATTCCCCGCACTTTTGCTGCCTTTGGAGAAGTACCTCAAGGAAATACTCTGTGTTGCGGGGATCTGTGAATTGCCCAGTTTCAACAATGGCAGCGAGCTCTTCAGGAGTAAAATGCATGATGATCTTAGCTGCCCAAAATGCATCCCGGGGGGTCATGCGAATGAAAGCCGGATTGGGATAATCATTTTTCCATGCTTCAGGATCAAAAAGCTCCGCTTCCCACCTTCCCACAGCCTGATATTGTGGGTACGCCGGCCACTTTGCTTTGCGGTAATTCGGCACATGGAATCCGAAGCCCAGCAAGCTTTTCTTCATCATTTCGAAATCCATTGAGTAGTGGTAGCTCAGATGAGCATACTGCATGCTCACAGACCCGCTTCCGAAAGTGGAGCCGAAATCCATCAGGCAGTGCTTTATGTAGTGCCTGCCATTCTCTTCAATCCAAGTATCCTGTGTATTGTGGGCTCGAGTATCGTCGTGATTGAGCCAGGCTGCAAAAAGTCGCAA
>JARRLM010000022.1:0-3389 GCA_037386985.1 Acidobacteriota bacterium
CACCCGGCAGGATACTTACGGGTCAGTTCCGCCAAAAATCCCTCGTCCATAGTTCTTTATTGAACCGATCTCCTATCGATAAAACGTTATATGTCAGTCCGTCCCGATCTGTCATCATATATCTCCTTCATCCTTCATTGGAGAACTCCGGGCTGAGATTGTCTCTGCTGGATATCGGAGTCCGATTTCCCTTATCAGGCTATTGCACGCCGATGCGGCAGGATGTAATATCACCGCCTGAATCGATTTATACAATGTGCATGGATGATTGATGGAACAGGAACTGAAACAGATCAATTTTGCATTCATCGGTTTCGGAAAAGTCGGCAAGGCTTTTGCCCGGCTTTTAATCAGCCGAAGAAAGTGGCTCATCAACAAATACGGCGTCGAATGGAAAATTACGGGCATTGCTACAAACAACCACGGGACCTCCATCGATCCCAGGGGGTTGCCGATCCGGAAAATCCTCAGTTCCTGGAAGCGACATCACAGCCTGGATCCTTTTCACAATGGACCGGCATGCGATTCGCACGCCGATTTCATCCGCCAGTGCGGAGCCGACGTTCTTTTTGAAATGAGCGTCCTGGATCTCAGTGGAGATCCCGCGGCAGCGCATATCCGGGAGGCGCTGCGCGCAGGTTTACACGTAGTCACTACCAACAAAGGCCCGGTTGCCGCCCATTTCCGCGGACTCACACGCCTAGCGCGGCTGCGCGACGTACAGTTCCTCTATGAAGGCACCGTGATGGACGGGGCTCCTGTCTTTAATCTCGTTCACCGAAACCTGCCTGGTACGCGCATTCGATCCCTGCGCGGGATTTTAAACAGCACTGCCAACTACATACTGACCCAGATGGAGCAGGGAACTTCCTTCGAATCTGCATTGGCATACGCCAGGAAAAGAGGAATCACTGAAGCCGATCCCAAACTGGACCTCGAGGGATGGGATTCAGCGGCCAAACTTTCAGTCTTGATCCAGGCACTGATGGGAGGAAGCGTCAAACCTGCGGATATCGAGAGAACCGGCATTACCGAAGACATCGGCCGCAAGGTCCGTGCGGCCGTGCGCCGCGAGCGACGGCTCCGCCTGGTTGCAAGAGCCTATCGCCAGGGAGGCAAAGTCACAGGCAAAGTGGAACTGCAGGAACTTGAAATCTTCGATCCTCTCGCTGCGATACGGGGATTGAGCAATATCCTGATACTGAACACGAACACGATGCAGGAACTGGCAATTATCGAAAACAATCCCTCGGTCGAACAGACCGCCTTCGCGCTTTTTTCCGATCTCGTCTCTTTACTATGAAAGTTCTAAGTTCTAAGTTCTGAGTTCTAAGTTCATGGTTGCAGGTTTTGAATCCATGTACGGAAGCATTCACTGGTAACTCAGAACTTAGAACTCAGAACTTAGAACTTAGAACTGTTTTAGATTCCCCACGCCCCACTCAGGTGAATGTTCGTACCGTTGACATAACGCGCCTCATCAGAGAGAAGATAACAGACCGCTCCCACGGCATCATCAGGACTGCCGATATAGCCTGCCGGAATACTCTTCATGGACTGCGCGATTACGTCCCCGGGAACACTTCCCGTTTCAATAAAACCGGGAGAAATGGAATTGGCCGTGATGCCGAAGGGCGCAAGTGTTTTGGCAAGGGAGCGCGTCAGAGCCAGGACCCCCATTTTAGCGATATAGTGAGCGGTGATAAAAGGCTGCCCAACCAGTTGATCCGCATTTACAATACTGAAACTCACAATCCGACCCCACCGCCGCTGCATCATCCCGGCCGCCGCCAGACGGCTCAGGTAAAAAACCGGGTGGAGGTTAAGATCGAACATGTCGTGCCAGCCCTCGATACTTTCTTCCATCAAGGGGACTCGATGGTAGGAACCGTAACAATGGATAAGCGCATCGATTCGACCGTATTCCGATTCAGCCTGCCGGACCAGACTTTCCGCCGCTTCAGGTTTGGACACATCCGACTGAATCAATAACGCGTGCGTTCCTCGAGCGCGCAGCTCCGAATCCAGCGCTGCGGCGTCCTCTTGGCTCTTTCGATAACAGACGGCAAGTTTCCACCCCTGCCCCGCAAGCTCCAGGCTCAACGCCTTTCCTATACCCCGGACACCTCCGGCAATAAGCGCCACGCGTGGTTTCCTATTCGATTTTTGAATTCCCCCCCTGTTTTCCTGCACCATAAATTCACCTAATAAAACGTTACGGGAGTCTGAGAATGCGGTCGCTCTGTATAGAGGTATCTTTTTACTTTTTTGGTTGTCGTTTTCTCCAACTCTTCGTAACTCACCGTAAGCTTGTCTATTCTCTTGAATGCCGCAAGGCTTCTACAGCGCTCCCTTACCTCCTTATGAAGCAATTGCTCAATGTTTTCCCGGTCCTCCGCTTCACCTTTTTCAGTCCTCCGGTCGGGCATATTCTCCATGTCGGGAACAACAATCGCTTCGATCACAAACTCCTGGCCGGATATGTTTGATTCATGCCCCCAGACAAGGCACTCGGATATATACTGCGATTTAAGAATTTCCGCTTCCACTTCTTCCGGATAAATATTCTTGCCGGCAGGTGTCACGATGACCGACTTTTTTCTTCCCTGGATATAAAGGAATCCTTCGTCATCCATGTATCCGAGATCCCCCGTATAGAGCCAGCCATCGCGCAGGGCCTCATCTGTCGCTTCGGGATTATTGTAATACCCTTTCATGATACTCGGGCCCCTGGCGAGAATCTCTCCGTCCTCCGCGATTTTTATCTCAATACTGGGAAGCGGCAATCCGGCTGCCGCGTCTTTGAATGCTTTATTTCTGTTGACAGCCAGAATCGGCGAGGATTCCGTCAGGCCATACCCCTGAAGGAACTCAATTCCCAACTCACGAAATCCTTTTGCAACAGCAGGATCGATTGCAGCACCTCCCGATATCAGTATGCGAAGGCAGCCTCCGAATTTCTCATGCACTTTCGAAAAAAGAAATCGACGGATATTCCAGCCGAATATTTTTTCCATGAACGCAGCCATTTTTTTCGCAGCATTCACTTTCCACAGTCCCTCAGACGCCATGCCGGCCTCGATCTTTTTATAAATAGCGTGCCAGAGAAGCGGCACTCCCAGCATAGCGGTCGTTCGGGTCTCGCGCAGATTTTCTGCAATGCGACGAAGATTCTCGGCATACGAAATTGTCGCACCCAAATATAAGGCCAACAGGAACCCATCCGTGCATTCATAACTGTGGTGAATGGGCAGAACGGATAGAAAGCGGTCCCTTGTGTTCAAATCCACCCATTTCGCCGCATCCATAAGATTACGGGTAACATTTTCGTGTGTCAGCACCACTCCCTTGGGATTGCCCATTGTCCCCGAAGTAAAAAGAATGGAGAG
>JARRLM010000022.1:3398-12424 GCA_037386985.1 Acidobacteriota bacterium
GCAGGTGCTGCGATGAAACATCCCGCTCCTTAAAATCGTTGCTGCCGGCGGAAATACGTTCCCGGCCCAGGCGTTTCAGCTCTGAAAAACTGAGAATCCCCCCATCCGGCTGCACAGCATCCATATTCACTACATGTACCAGGCCGGCAAGTTTCTTTCGAAGCTCCCGAACCATGGGCATATGCTCCTCGTCACAGACCAGAACATCTGCGTCCGACAGACGGAGAATGTTGTATACCTCGATTTCTTTCAGATCTTTATCAATAGGAACACAAATAATTCCGGTACAGGCGGCGGCAAGATAACTGATGGCCCAGTCGGGACGGTTCTGGCCTACGATGGCAAGCCTGCTTTTCTGAGGCTGCATGTCCAGAAAAGCAAACCCGCACGCCGTCGCCTCCACTTCTGCAAGTAACTCGCGGTAGGTGATGGGAATCCACCTGCCGGCCTTTTTATGTTGCAGCGCGATTTTTTCGGGATATTTTCCGGCACTGTCGACCAAAAGATCCCGGACATCCGTAATAGAATGGGCAGGATAGGCTGGATAAATTCCTTTTGTTTTCATGGAAAGATTCCCGGATATATTTACGCCCCGCTTTTTTGAGTTGCCGTTTATTTATGGCTTCCAATGCCCTGCACGGGCAACGAAAGAAGACAGATGAAATCCATCAATTCAAACTCGGATTTTCCGGTTTGATCTGCTCGTATCTGCGAACGATAACCAGCGCTTCAAGCTGTTGCTGCAGTATCGGAATCAACATGTCACACCTCAGGGGAAGCTCATCGATTTCGAGCAGAGCCTGTTTCTGTTCCATGGAAAGGTTCAGGGTCATCGCCACCATATTAACCAGCGATTCGAAGTCCAATTGAGGCATGAGCTCCACAGCCTGCGGCAGCGTCCCTGTAGCCAGTTCGGTGAATTGCGAAAAAAGCCCTCCCAGATGGTTCTGCCGCTGGACAACCTCATCCGACTGTTCGGAATACGCAGCATTGTTCAACACCTCAACTTCCACCAGCCGATATGGAGAATTCCGAACAATCCGAACCAGGCGTACACGCTGCAATCCGATCACGACAATGTTAAATTTGCCGTCCTCCAACTCTTCACATGTTTCAATTTTCGCCAAACATGCAATGCTGTAAACAGCAGAAATGCCCGTTTGTTTGAACTCCAGACCCTCGCGCATCAATGCAATCACCAGTTCTCCACTGCCGGCAACGACCTCCCGAACCATGGTCCGGTACCTCTCTTCCAAAATGTACAGAGGCATTGGTGTTTTAGGAAACAGAACCGCATTCGGCAATGGGAAAAGTGGTACGATCATGTCTATTCGATAGTATTCCGGTATTATGATTACGTCAATGCAAACGCAATCTGCAGGTGGAGTTCTGAGTTCTAAGTTCTGAGTTCTGAGTTTGAAGTTTGAAGTTAACAGTTGACACTGCTGAAGTAACGATGATGGGATTCATTCTTCTGGCTTCTGGCTTCTGGACATCGAGTTCTGAGTTCTGAGTTCTGAGTTCTGAGTTCTAAGTTCTGAGTTCTGGGTTCTGAGTTTGATACAATAGGCCGGGAGGTTTCATCCATATGCGTGCCTTCTTTCTCTATTTGGCCCGAAAGGAAGGTTTCAAGAACTTTGCTCTTAATTTCAGGTTTTTCCGCAAAGCGGCTTCGCGTTTTATTGCCGGAGACACTCTGGACGACGCCATCCGTGTCATACAGCATGCAAGCCAACGGAGTATCCGCAGCACCCTGGACCTGCTGGGAGAAAACACACAATCCCGGGAGGATGCTCGCAGGACCAGTGAACGTTTAATCAGGACACAGGGACGGATTCACCAGGAAGCGGCGGACTGTAATCTTTCCATTAAGCTGACCCAGCTTGGACTCAAACTGGATCCGGAATTCTGCGAACAGAATCTCATCCGAATCGCAAAACATGCCAAAGATCTCGGGACTTTCGTCCGGGTGGATATGGAAGACAGTTCCTGTACGGATCTGACGCTCCAAATCGTAGATCGGGTTTACGGGCTTCTGGGCAATGTAGGAACCGTAATCCAGGCATACCTGTATCGCAGCGAACAGGACGTCATCCGAATGAACCCTAAGGGGATCCGCATCAGGCTGGTCAAGGGAGCTTACAGGGAACAGGAAAGCAACGCCTACCGTCGAAAAAAGGATACCGATGCCAATTTCGTAAAATTAATGAAGATGCTGCTGCAAAGCGGAACCTATCCTGCGATCGCAACGCACGACGCATCCATTATCAGGACAGCAAAAGAATTCGCTCAATCAAAAAGAATCCCGAAAGATGCCTTTGAGTTTCAGATGCTGTATGGAATACGGCGCGACCTACAGCACCAACTGGTACGCGAGGGATACAATGTCCGCCTGTACATCCCTTACGGCAGTCACTGGTACCCGTATTTCATGAGACGACTGGCCGAGCGTCCAGCAAACGTCGCTTTTTTGGTTCGGAATTTATTCATGGAAAGAAAGTTCGAAGAACACCGCTGACGTTCGACGTTTTTGAACCTGCAACCTGGAACCTGGAACCCCTAATCCATCATCCCCCCAACCTCAAATCAGGTAGTAGTTTAGACTTTCGACGGTTTTTGTTTTTAGACCTTCGACTTTTGACCTTCGACTTTCGACGTTTTTGAACCTGCAACCTGGAACAGAACCTGGAACTTGTGAACCTGGAACCTGCGAACCCTTTAATAATCCGCCCCCCAACCTCAAATCAGATAGCAGTTCAGACGTTCGACGTTATAGTTTCAGTCCAGAGGTCAGCCTCGTACACGACTCGAGCTTCCCCTTCCATAAAGATTCCCTTGAATTCATTGCTGTTCGCGGTCCGTTTAAAATAAATGGTCAGGCTTTCCCCGCCCTGAGTTCTCACCTCAACGGGAGAAGCTACCCGGTCCCGCAGGGCGGCAGTCAAAACAGACGCTGTGACCCCGGTGCCACAGGCTAAAGTCTCCCCTTCCACACCACGCTCGTAAGTGCGAACAATCATTTGATGCGCATTCAATACACAGGCGAAATTGATGTTGGCCCCTGCAGGCTGAAAATGAGGATGGAAGCGAAACGTTTTGCCCCGGCCGGATACATCCACCGCCTTCAATACGTCTTCATCATTAAAAAAACAGACCGCGTGAGGCACCCCTGTATCGATAAAATCAAAAACGAACGTATGTCCGTCACCTTCGAGATGCAGATCCGGTTCAAAACTGTGAGGATTCGTCATCTGCACTTTCACCCCGGCATCGAGGATCTCCCCCTGAATAATACCCGGCAGGGTGCGGAAAACCACTTTCGGTTTCTGGACAATGCCCGTAAGATAAGCGAAGCGAACGGCACACCGTGCGGCATTGCCGCACATTTCCGCTTCACTGGCATCGGAATTAAAGAATCTCCACTTAAAATCGACCTCCGGATCGTTTTCAATCAGGACCACTCCGTCCGCTCCCACCGAAAGCTTGCGTCTGCATGCAGCGCGAACGAGAGCCCGGCAGCGGTCCGCATCCACCAAATCATTCCGATTATCTATGAAAATGAAGTCGTTTCCGGCTCCTGTCATTTTATAAAAATGAATTTTCTGTTTATTACCCTGAGTCATGAGCGGGACCTCTTTAAAGAATACCCCTAGCAGCGGACTATGAATACGGGAGTTCCGGATTCTGTCGGAATCCGGAATCAGCGTGCACCCAATATTGACATTAAAATCGACGAAAGGGCAAAACAATACTTTTATTTCGGAAGAGATTCCGGACGGGTGGTATATTATTTCAACCGCAACCATTGAAATTGTCCGCCCGGAAAGATCGTTCCGGCGCAAACGAGCAATACTGATGCTTTTATAGGGAGGACCCATGGGCACAAGAGGAAGAGAAATTGTGGGAATGGATGTGAATGAACTGCTTGCTCTTTTAAACGGCGCTTTCGCCAGCGAATGGCTTGCATACTACCAGTACTGGCTGGGAGCAAAAGTAATAAAAGGCCCGATGAAGGACGCCGTAGCCGCCGAACTCAATCTCCACGCAACCGAAGAACTGAATCACGCAAATCTGCTTGCGGACCGCATTATCCAGCTGGGCGGCGAACCTGTTCCCAATCCCCAACAATGGTTCAGCCTGAGCCCCTGCGACTATGACGCCCCGGAAGACCCCTACGTGTCTGTTCTACTTGAGCAAAACATCAAGGGAGAGCAGTGTGCCATATCCGCATACAAGAATATGATGGATATAACGAAAGATAAGGACATGGTGACATACAACATGGCTCTGACAATCCTGGAGCAGGAAGTCGAGCACGAAGAGGATCTACAAAGCCTGCAGGAAGATCTGGAACTTATGGTCGGCAGGGGAATGGCCCTGAATAAATAGATCGTTCAAGGAAGGGGAAATAATTCTTAGTCATAGGACCTCCGGTAGAGCCGGAGGCTTGATTATGTCAGCCGCTCGATGCAGCACGAGCAGCATTATCGGGGTCGGATTCGGTATCGCAGTCGCAGTCGGTTTCGATATCGATCCCGATAGCGATACCGATTCCGAATCTGCATGTCTTTTAAACAGGGTAAACCACCGCCTCTGGCGGTGTGACTCGCATAGGCTCTTTTGTATTCACCCTTGCAGTAAGGACTCTTGATAACCGTACTTACGGGGTTACTTCTTCAGGCTGCGCAAAAAAGCAATAACATCGTCCGCTTCCGTATCAGACAATCCCGGAGATTTCATTTTGCCCTTGCCCTCCATGAGGATTTTTTTCAGAACCGCATCCTCCTGCGATTGAACTTCCTTGGAATTTAACGGTTGCATTTGTACGTCAAGCGCTCTGGCTATTGCTTCATTCCCCTCGCCCGAAGCGCCATGACAGGTCTTACATAGATTTCCAAACAACTCTTTCCCTTTCTCGGGATCCCCCTTGTCTGCTGCAAATATCAATAATGTGCAAAAAAGTAAAGGCAACAGCCCCCATGTCTTATTCCTGAATTTCATAAATTCTCCCTTGCTCCTTTTCATTTAAATAGGATTCAATAAATATTTATATAAGTCCAGCTCTTTACATTTGACTCGAGTTCAGAGATCCTAGGATATTGATGTTTCAGCAGGCTTGAGAGTTCACAACAGGAGAAAATCAGTGAGTGCCCGAGATCCAAAAACCGATTCGCGGATGGAGAAAGAGGATTCATCCCTGGAACAGGAATTTTCTCCCGATCCGACCGGCAAGCAGGGGAACCAGACTTTAGCCAAAGAACCAACCGAGGTCACACGGTACGATCCCCTTCGACGCTACCTGGCTGAAATCAGCCGGTTTTCGCCCCTGAGCAGGGAAGAAGAACACCGTCTTGCGGTCGATTACCATAAAAACAAAGACCGTGAAACCGCCTACCATCTGGTGACATCCAATCTCAAGCTTGTAGTAAAAATTGCAATGATTTACAACAAGGTGTACCGGAATTTGCTGGATCTGATTCAGGAAGGCAATCTCGGACTGATTCAGGCAGTCAGGCGCTTCGATCCCTATCGAGGCACCCGACTTCCCACCTATGCAGCATGGTGGATCAAAGCTTTCATTCTCAAGTTCCTGCTGGACAATACACGAATGGTCAAAATCGGAACGACGAATGCCAGGCGCAAGATCCTTATGAATCTTAATAAGGAAAAACGGGAACTGGAAGCCAAGGGGATTGTGCCTACGTCAAAACTGCTTGCTGAAAATCTCGGTGTCGATGAAAAAGAGGTGAAGGAAGTCCAACAGGGTATGTCGGGTCCGGATGTCTCACTGGACGCCCCACTGGGCAATAACGAAGACGGGAGCATCCACTATATCGACACGCTACAGATAATGGAACAGAGCGTGGATGATAAAATCGCGCACGGGGAATTTCGCGAGCTTCTGGAAATAAGATTCGCCGAATTTGCCAATACACTGAACGAGCGCGAACGTATGATTCTGAATCAGAGACTGATAGCCGATGAACCGGAAACGCTCCAACAGATAGCCGATCGTTATGGAATATCACGGGAAGCGGTCCGGGTGGCGGAGAAAAAATTAATCGCCAAACTGAAGAAATATATGGTGGATTCCTTTGGAGATATACGGGAGATTGAGATACACCTTTCAAGCTGAGATTTTAATTATTCGGCATCGTCCGAAGGAACCGGCTTTCCATACCGAATTGTCGTCTTAGACCTGAATTCCTTGTAGCCCTCATAGGTGATGGTTTCTTCTATTCTCACATCCTGATTTGGGAAATGAAGTGTCTCGTCGGCATGGGTCCAGGCAGGGAACCAGTATTTTCCGTCGACAACCTGGCGGAGCGTTTCGAATTCAGGAAACTTGTTTTCCCATGTCTCCGGCACCGCCCTCCCCACAGTCCTGACAATCTGCAGGTCCACATCATCCACCCAAATTTTTCCTTCAAAATAGAGCCTGCCCCCTTTCGTACTCTTGGGCTTTACGGAAAAAACGTAGCAGTATAATTCATCAACTCTCTCTTTTCCCCTGAAATTAAGGTTGTATAGAGGCAGCTCTTTCATTGTCAATGCGAAAGGATTGAGGTTATATATTATTTCCTCGTCTTCCGGCGTAAAATGGACACTCTCCAACCGGCCACGTCTTTCCAATGAATGCACTTCACGGGTTCCGTCATCGTTGAATACAACTTCTGAAACAAGCATCAAGGATTCGCTCACGGGAATATTATCAACAGACAGAACGCGTATCTTTGCAAACTGAGTGTAGGTATAATTCATCCAGGCATCGAAAAATTCCGACTCCTTTTCTGAAAATTTCTGGATGACCTGTTCCGGAGTCAGTTCGTTTTCCGGTTCAGCCTGAGAATCGGATTGAAGCGGGCCCCACCCGGATGCCGGGAGAGCGAAGCCAAAACTCAAAAGTACCAGGACTATGGCCGTAATGTAGACAGAACGCACTGTGGAATCCTCCTGAAATGCTTAGATCACATCACAATAAGGATTTTCTCATATTTCATACGCATTTCTAACCGGCTTTTTCAACAATGTTCGCAGGGCCTGACGGGATCATGCCGCAGCCTGCAGTCATTAATTGGTGGCGGGCGGCATCCCTTTGCCTTAAAGTACCACTATGCCAGACAGCAATATAGCCGTCATACTCGCCGGAACCAAGCATCCGGGCAATATCGGCTCTGCCGCACGCGCAATGTTCAACATGGGATTGAGCCGGCTCATTCTTGCCGCCCCGAAATGTTCCATAAACGAGGAATCCTACCGTCTGGGAAAGAGCGGCAAAGTCATTCTCGATTCGGCAAAAACCTTTCGTTCCCTGAAAAGCGCCCTGCGGGGAATCCGTTTTCTCGTCGGAACGACCGGAAAAATTGGGGGGTATCGCACCCAGAGCCACTCCCCCCGATCGCTGGCACCCCGGATCCTGGACCATGCCCGGAAACAGAAGGTCGGCATCCTGTTCGGCCCTGAAGATACCGGCCTGGTCGACGAAGACCTGGGCTTATGCCAGCTTCTGATACGTATCCCGACCGGGTACAAAGCCAACAGCATCAATCTGGCCCAATCCGTCATGATCGTATGCTACGAACTCTTCCTGGGAACCCTGGACCGGGAACCCGCCCACGTACCCGACCTGGCCCCGATCGAGCAGGTGGAGGCCATGTATGAGCAGCTTGAAAGGGCACTCCTGGATATCGGCTTTCTCCACTCGAAGAACGCCAGGCATATGATGCTGGGCATTCGAAGGATGCTGGGAAGAGCCGGCCTGGAGAAATCGGATGTAGGCGTCCTGAGGGGTATAGCGCGACAGATAGGCTGGTATTCCACTACCCGGGGGAAATAGCTTGATTCTATGAGCTGCTCGATGCAACACGAACAGCATTATCGGGGTCGGTATCGATATCGCAATCGGGAGTCGGAGTCGGTTTTTAACATTCGATGCCCTATTCCGATAAAATTCTCTGGAATTAACCGCTGACCGACGCCGACATAAAAAATATATATTTCAGCGTGAGTCGGCGTGTGTCAGCGGTTAAATTCCGCACATGGCCGAAGACGCAGCTAACAAACCTTATTAATATTTGTCGTTCAGCTTATTCGAGGTAAGTCGGAATCCGGACTGAGAAATCGAACAACGAATAACGAATCTCGAAGTACCTGTTGTGATCCGACTTCTGCGGTTCGATATTCCTTGTTCGATATTCGACATTCTGGAGTTTGCGCATTATCGAGCAGATGGAAAATGTCGCCGGTTAAAAAGCCCAGCCGCTGAAGGACGGAGACAACTACCAACAATGAAAATTCTCTGGAATTAACCGCTGACCGACGCCGACATAAAAAATATATATTTCAGCGTGAGTCGGCGTGCCTCAACGGCTAAATTCCGCACATTGGCAAAGACGCAGCTAAAAACCCATTATTAATATTTGTCGTTCAGCTTATTCGAGGTAAGTCGGAATCCGGACTGGGAAGAGGCATCCTCCCAGGGTACGCCGTAGGAATCCAGCAACAGGTTGCGTACCGCAGGCGTCTGAAGATCCCCTTTCATATCCGTGTACTGAAAAAACGTCAGCTTGTAGGAATTGGCCGCGGACAATCCGCCGCTTTTTTCATAGGTGAATGTGCCTGAAAAAGTGCCTATCTTTTTCTTGGTTCTCTTATCGAAAACAGGCAGATCCAGCAACGAATCAGCAGGAAGGAATTTAAGCACCGTGTTGGAAAGCGGCAACAGGGCGTCTTCTTTGTTGACCTTGAAAACACGGGTATAGGGAATGGCATGGGCAGACAGAGCCGACTCGACAGCTTCGAGAATATCCGACTGTAAAAACCCCCCATCCACACGCAGAGTTTCAATCTGTCCGTGGAGACTTTCCCAATCAACCCTGTCCTCGGCATCGTTCAAACAGTTCTCAATATCCTTCCAGCGTATCATCCTTAGGTTGCCGCTTGCCTTGACCTTGCAGGGGAATACTTCCACAGCCGATTGATAGGCCGCTGCAATCAAGGAATCGATTGTTGCTTCAGCCTCGGCC
>JARRLM010000023.1:0-11641 GCA_037386985.1 Acidobacteriota bacterium
CCCCAATATTTGAAAGGTTCTCTTAAAGCAAATTCTGCGCGGACGAGACCGTAGTCATCGCGAGATATCCACATCAAACCGGTTGTCTTGTTCAGTGCGCGGTCCATTCTGTTCCGCGTAGGCAACTTGCCCTGTTTGGGTTCAAAAGAAACCACCCAGCAGGAATGCTCCCGGATGGTTTCAGTTCTTTCAAGCTTGTAAATATACCGGTCGGTAAATTCTCTGTTGAATCGGATCGCTTCTTCCTTGGAAGGCTGGACATAATCGCCCCGAGTCCGGCTTTTTTCAACTTCCCGGATAAATTCCTGTTTCCTTTTTTCTTCCTCCTGTTTTTCTTTTTCGTCAAGGGGACGGCCATTTTTTTCTACAAGTTCTTCGAAGACCGCGCCACTCAGGGGATACTGAAGGTACCGGAAGGTTTCCGTTTCGGTGATAGTACCGTCGCCGTCCAGCGAATGATTTTTTGTAACGGCTTCCGAGCTGAAGTTCGCTTCAATCATGGAATTGTGCTGATTTTCAGCCCTCTCAACGGCCCTTTCGACAATTTCCTGCGCCGACAGGGGCTCGTTTGTGGATACCGGCCCGTCAGCCTGGGAGAAGGATGCGCCAGCCGCAATGAATAGCAGGGCAGTTATACAACCGTATAGGAATGGAATCTTCCGGAACCTTTTAAAGCATAGATATGTGACTGTGGACTTATAGAGCTTATGGACATTGCCAAATCGATAAGGGTATCGATCGGGATATTTCCACATTGGACTTTTATGCGTAAACATTGCTTTTATTATAATAGTCGGAAAGGCATTTTTAGATCTATAAATTCCGCCCGACACAGGACTTTTTCTTAACAGCCCTCCCCGGAGCTCTTCCCCCGCAAAATAGCCGAATGGAACTTACGGATATTATATGCGGATGAACCGGATGGGGGAAGGGAGATGCTAGCTGGAAGATTTTATGGGAAACGGATACCCGGCGGATACGAAAAGTGGCTGACAGTTCGCATCTGATCCTTCGGCCCGGTGGGAATTTTAATGGACGGATGTACTGCCGGGATTAAAAGATGTTCAAAAGCACCGGGAATAATGGATGCTCTGGCTCAGTTCATCACGGGAAAAACCCGGAATGCCCCAGCCTTTGGTTGGGGATGAATGGTAAGTGGGGGCTTGGGGGCAGAGCCCCCATGGCTTTTTCCATAGGAAGAAGCTCCGACCTTTGGCCGGAGTTCTTCACTTTAATAATCGTATGGTTGCGGGCGGTTAAACCGGAGAGAAAGGGCAAATCCCGGCCGGTACTCGCGGGCAATGTTGGTTGTGTTCCACAACGCGGCGGCATCTATTGATAACACGCTGCCTAAATTCAACCCGATTCCGGCTGTTGGGTGCCAGCGGTCCAGACCATATCGCATTCCCCCCCGGAACTCGATAACGCGCAGCCGATATTCCACACCTCCGTGAAAGGCCGTCCCCTGGTATCCCCGTGTGACTTCCGCTACGACAGAATAGGTTTTCGCGTTGTATCCGGCGTTTCCCGAATACACAACGGGCAACTCCACTCTCAAGTCGGTGGATTCAAGCGGGATCCGTTCTTCCACAAAATCTCCGCCATCCACCACACTTTCAAGGCTGAATCTTTTCAGCGACAGGTCTTCCCAATCGATCCGGTTGGCGATGCCGTTTGCGCCGAATCCGAATTCCCATCTGTTGACGACGACGCCGACTCCGAAATCAAGTGCAAATCCGCGACCGGAACGGGAGTTCATATAGTAGAGGTCAATGGGTGAGGTTCCGGGATCCATCGTCAGCAGTCCCTCCGAATCGGTATCCAGTTGAACGGCCAGATCCATGTCCTCATACCGAAATCCGTACAGGTAATGGTAGTCCATCGCGACATAAATGCCGTCGCGGCTTTTGTTTATCGAATTCACCTTCCAGGGCAAACCGAAATGGGCCCGGTATCCTCCGGTCAGGGACAGCGCCATTTGGCCAGCCGATTGATTGCCGATATCAAAATTCCTGTCGGGAATCGAAACATAGGTAGGACTTTTCAGTACATCGGTCAATTCCTCGTCAACATGCAAATCCGTTTTAACGGATATATAAGGACCCGCCCCGACATAAAAACCCTGAAATAAGCCGGCGTCCGTCTTGAACAGTTTAAACGTGTAGCCCCAGCTGGGTGAAAGAAGCCCCTCGGCCAAAAGATCGTTGGTAAGATTAAATCCGCGGTAATCATTTAAATCCCGGTGGATCTCGCCATTGATGAGATCGGTCACGAACCGCCCGCGCGGACCTTCTTCAAACCTGTTGAATTGATAATGAATTGGACTGGCCGCATATTCCATGGCAAGAATCGGATCGAATAGATTTTTATTGTCGGGATCGAATTTATCCAGATCCCTTATCAGTTGAATAATGCCCAGGGGAATGACGATCGATCGATACTGCTGTTCCTGTTCTATAAACCTGGATGCAAGATTTTCGGGATGTCCGACACCGCCCATGGCAATCCGGCGCGCATCACCGCTGTAACTCTGCGCTATGGCGGTACTGCCTGGAACAAGCAACAACAGAAGTAAAAAAATCCGTATATACATGTTTCGCCCCCGGGAATAAAGGTTACGTGTGGTTTTCAATACCTCCGGAGAAGGTAGAATATGAAATGCACGGAATACAAAGGACATATCGGTATTTTTTTCAGCCCAAAACATCTTTTTCTTTAAAGCAGGGTATGCCGGAGATGATGGGGCAAATGGGGTACGCGACTTTTCTTGACATGAGATTATGGATTGTATCTATAATCCCGCAGGACAACAGAATTCAATGAATCAGCAGTCCGATCGGGCAAGGAATGCAGAGCTATCATCCTGCCTTAGTAAAAACTATCAGAACCGAAGCGTGTCGGGAATTTGTAAGTTCGAAAGGGAGGAGGGATGCGCAAAAATCTTGTATTGGTTGGGGGTGGGCATGCTCATCTCACAGTGCTCTTGAACATCCCCAGGTTCGTCCGGCGCGGGCATCGGGTCACACTGATCGGGCCTTCTCCCTACCATTATTATTCCGGCATGGGACCTGGTATGCTCTCGGGGATTTACAGCCCCCGGAAGGGTCGGTTCCATGTGAAGAAAATGGTTGAAGACCGCGGGGGTGTCTTTGTCGAAGACAGCGTGATCGGGATCCACCCCGGTCAAAGAATCCTGAATCTCCATACGGGCAACCGGATGGACTATGACATCGTGTCGTTCAATACAGGAAGTAATGTGCCCCTGAAATCTCTTGTTTCCGCTCCCCGGGAAAATGTCGTCCCCGTGAAGCCGGTTTTCAATCTCCTCCAGGCCCGCCGATGGATCATTCCAAAGCTCAAAGAAAGAGAGATGGATTTCATCGTCCTCGGAGGAGGCCCGGCCGGATTGGAAGTGGCAGCCAATCTTTGGCGGCTGGTTAAGGACTTCCAGGGCAAGGCAAGAATCACCCTGATTGCCGGGAGCAGGCTGCTTGGAGAACTACCCGGGAAAATACGAACCCTTGCCCTGGCAGCACTGAACACCAGAGGGATCAAAGTCATCGAAGGGAGTTTTGGGAAGGAAATCAACCGGGAGGAAATTCGACTCACCGATGGATCGTCCCATCCCTTCGACCTGGCCTTCATAGCCATGGGAGTTCAGCCCTCTTCGCTTTTTGTCGATTCGGGACTCACTGTGGGACCGGATGGCGGGCTTCTGGTCAACCATTACCTGCAAAGTGTCGCCCACCCGGAAATGTTCGGGGGAGGGGACTGCATCAGCTTTGTCAACCGTCCTCTGGACAAGGTTGGGGTCTACGCTGTCAGGCAGAACCCTGTGCTGCTGCATAACCTTCTGGCCGCTCTGGAAGGGAAAGAGATGCAACCCTTCACTCCCCAGAGGGATTACATGCTTATCTTCAACATGGGCAATGGACGGGGGATTCTGTGGAGAAAGAATTTCGTATGGGAAGGTCGACTTGCTTTTTGGCTGAAGGATTACATCGATCGAAAGTTCATGAAGAAATTTCAGGTATCGGGGGAAAGGGATGAAGAGGAGTAAAAGGAACCGTTCCCGGTTGGTTGTTGCCTGTTTTCCGTTAGCGAGGTGAAGAATGGGAATTCTCGATTATTTCAAACGGGTGTCCACCTGGTCTCCGGATCAGGTCCGGAAGTTCCTGGATCAGAAAAGCCCGCAGGAGTATAACCTGGTGGATGTTCGAACCCCTAAAGAGTATGAACTGGAGCATCTCCCCGGGGCGCAACTGATTCCGGTGGGCGAATTGGAAACCCGCTGGAAGGAGTTGGACAGGGACAAACCCACGATTACATACTGAGCGGCCGGTGTCCGCAGCCGGGCGGCTGCCGCGGTTCTTGCACGGGAGGGTTTCAAAGAAACCTACAGCATGAGGGGGGGCATTCAAGCGTGGCATGGCCTGCAGGCTACCGGTGCGCCGGATGCCGGGATGGCCTACCTTGAGTCGGCGAAAAGACCGGAGGAGTTGATCGCTCTGGCCTGGATGTTGGAAGAGGGATCCTGCAGATTTTACGAAAATATGGGCTCAAAGGAGAAGAGTCCCGAAGGGGTTGCCCTTTTTCAGGAACTGCGAGGCGATGAGGAGAAACACAAGTCCTCCCTATTGGAAGTATACCGGAAGCTTTTCGGGAAAGATCCGGACCCCGGTTCTCTCCGATCGCTGGTTTCCCCGGAATCGGAGGACGATTATCTCGAGGGCGGGATCAGGTTGACGGATGCCCTTGACTGGTCCCGGGGGAAAGATCTGATTCACATAATTGAGTTCTCTATCTCCCTGGAGGTGAACGCCATCGATCTCTACATCAAGATGGAACGCAGAGTAGAGGGAAAAGAGGCCAAAGAGGTTTTTCTGGCCCTTTCCAACCAGGAGAGGAATCACCTGAGGCGTCTCAGTACGACACTGGAAGACAGCTGAATTTCGCCGCGAGCTGACATGAAAAATATTCCACTGTCTTATCAGCGCCTGGCCCCGCATGCAATTGGGGACTGACGACGATAATTATTGAAAACACTGGAGAAAGCTTAAATTTATTACTCTCTGGACAGCCTTAGAATCAAAAAAAGGGGGCTTTTTTCTCATTCTAAGGAATTGACAATTCCTCTACCGCTAGACTCCGGCTTGCTTACAGTTAAAATCAGGGGGTGTTTTTTCGCTTTAACGCCCAAATTGGAGGGTTAAAATCAATTTATGTCTTGCGTAATCAATAAGATATCGTCGTCAGTCCCCAATTTACGAAAATTAATGTGATGGATCAATGTGGATGGGAAAAATGAAACCTTCAAAACCAAAAAACCGAATCACCCAAAACCTGATCGCCCCTTGCGGCATGAATTGCGGCGTATGCCGCGCCTTTTTGCGCGAAAAGAACCCCTGCCACGGCTGCAACCACGCAGAAAGGAACATGCCCAAAACCCGTATGAACTGCAAGATGCGCATCTGCACGGAACGCACCGGCAGGTTCTGCTGCCACTGTGCGCAATTCCCATGTGAACGGCTCCGGCACATGGATAAGCGCTACCGGACAAAATACGGCATGAGCGAAATTGAAAACCTGGAATTTATACGAAAAAACGGAATTAGAAAATTCGTGGCCTTGGAGCGCAAAAGATGGATATCAGAGAAAGGTATTTTCTGCGTCCACGACAGGAAGTATTACAAATAGCCGCACCCTCCGGTTGCAGCCATCCTTCCCCAAGCAAAATCCCCGTGGGCTTTTACGAATCGTATTGAAGCCTCAAGCCGTTCAATGCCACATTCAGTTGACAGTATGAAATGTTCGGGCGCAAAATGGTTTTATGGCACATGAATTTACAACTTCTTATCTACAAGACGCCACCGACCTGTTCCGCTACTACAAGAAGTTGGGGGAGCGCGCGATGGCGCAGTGTCCGGACGAAGGCTTGTTCCATGCAATCGATCGGGAGTCCAATTCCATTGCTGTTCTTGTGAAGCATCTATCCGGAAACATGCGCTCACGCTGGACGGATTTTTTAACTACCGATGGAGAAAAGCCGGACCGCAACCGCGACACCGAGTTTGAACAGCCACCCAGGACACGCGCCGACCTTCTTGAAATGTGGGAGCGCGGATGGAAACACCTCTTCGATGCGCTCTCACCCCTTAAAGATTCTGAAATGACGCTTAAGGTTACGATTCGCACGGAACCACATTCGGTTATGCAGGCCATGAACCGGCAGCTCGCACATTATGCATCCCACGTGGGACAGATTGTGTATGTGGCAAAACATTTTACCGCTAAAACCACCGGGGAATGGGACTCGCTGAGTGTGCCTCGCGGTCAGTCGGAACAGTTTTCCGCGGATGTTGCCGCCGGTAAAAAATCCCAGCGCTAAATCTGCGCTTACATTCCGGCTGTAAGACTGACTTTTAATGATGGTCCGGAGCTGAAGGTCGAAGATTTGGGCTTACGAAAAATCATTCTTTCAACTTCCACAGACGAATGAGCCTGTCTACGCTCCACTCCCCGCCGCCATGCACAGCGAAAAACAGAAAGATGAAACAGAGCAACACGGCCGGTTCGCCGTGATTCTGAATCGGCCAGAAGCCGTTGGGCTGGTGAAACTGAAAATAGGCGACCGCCATCTCCCCCGACAGAATAAAGGCAACCGGACGGGTGAAAAGGCCCAGAAGGATCGCCAGTCCGCCATAAAATTCGAGAACTCCGCCGATCCAGACCTGCGACAGCATTGCCGGATGCCCGCCGGACTCCACCGGAATTCCACCGAACCAGTCGAAGATTTTCATTCCCCCTGTCTGAAGGAACAGCAGGCCTGCTACGATCCGTAACAGAAAAATCGAAATTTGCCCCGCAAGCTTCGTATTCATGGGAAACTCCTTTTGAAGAGTTTCGGAAGATCGGCCTCCAGATGTGGCCCCGCCAGGTATGGCGCCGATACTCAAATCATATCAGAAGAATGCCGGGCAGAGCATCTCCCTACTACCGTGACGCTCAGGCGAAACAGGCACCAGGAAAGATGAATTTGCGTGGGGAAAATCCTGCCGACACTATTCCAGCTTAGAAATGCTTCTTCATTGAGAAGCATTCTCGAATTTGCTGCATGTGGAATTTAATCGAGCTTAAGGGCTTCTCTATTCCTTTTCTGTCGAAGCCAGTTCACCGTCCGCAAAACCTGTTTATTTGAAATAATCCAGCGCTCAAAGCGAAATTTCCCCGGGAAATCCAGCAATATCAGTCCTACCAACATGGTTAAAAGACCTTGCCCGGGAGTCACCAACATGACCAGCCCCAGCAGAAATAAAACTGCCCCCAATAAATTCTTGATGAGCAACAAGATCCAGCGCACCACAGGATGTTCTTTCCGCCGTGGCATGACAGGACGTTTACGGGGAGAAAAATAGTCGACGGGAATTTTAGTCACAAGCCAGGGGATAACAACCAGGGTGGCGATGAAAGCGAAGATGGAAACAATGGCCAGTAACCACAAGAGGTTTTGGTTGTTTTGAAGGAATTCATACATGGCCGTATTACATCCGACTCCTCCATGGGATACAAGCTGAAAATAAGAAATCGGTGGCTTAATATCCTAATTTTTGAAAAATAATTGTTTGATATTACTATATATCTAATGATATATAAATATAATACAATATTCCTATTATAGATTAGGCGGTGACATCGTGGAATTCCAAATCGATCCGAAAAGCGGCGTGCCATACTACAGACAAATTATTGAGCAGGTTAAATTTGCCATGGCTCGCGGAGACTTGCAGACCGGCGACCAGCTACCGACGGTGCGCCAACTTGCCGTCGACCTCTCCGTTAATCCGAATACGGTGATCCGCGCCTACAAAGAGATGGAGATCGAGGGGCTGCTTGAGACCCATCAGGGGTCCGGGACCTTTGTAACAAATCAGCGGCCTGTCGTCGACGCACTGGAACGCCAACGAATGCTTGACCAAATCCTCACAGAAATGCTCGCCCGTGCCTCATCTTACGGATTCTCGCTTGACGAGGTCATTGAGGGGTTGCAGCAAAGAAAGGAGGGATCTTTATGAGATCCAATCTATCTTCAAAGGTGCAGCACATCCAGAAGGCCACTCCTGGAGAGTTACTTGAAAAATTTGCCACGACGCTCCGGGCCGACTTTCGATTTGCCCCGCTTAATGTTCTGGTGCTCGTGGCGGTTTTTGTAGTCGGGCTGATCGTGCATCTCAGCCTGCACTCGTTCAGTCCCAAGGCCGTCCTGCTTTTCATCGGCTCCTCACTTTTACTTGCCGTGATCTTTCGTCTGACGCAGGTTTGGGAGTCGGTGTTGATTTTCGGCACGGCGGACTGTCTGATCGCCTATCTGCAACTGCGGCCGGACAGCGAGGTATTGCTGGTCTCGGCGCTCGTAGCCACCCTGTTGGCGCCTTCGATGCAGATCGCCTACCAATGGGAACGTGCCGTGGTTCTTCGGTTCGGCAAGTTCCGGGCGCTGCGCAAGCCGGGGATTTTCTTCATCCTGCCGGTCGTCGACAAAGTCGCTCGCTTTGTCGATCAAAGGATCCGCGTCACCGACTTCAGCGCGGAGATGACTTTGACTTCGGACACGGTCCCGGTGAACGTGGATGCCATTGCATTCTGGGTCGTGTGGGATGCGCAGAAGGCTGTGCTCGAGGTTGAGCAGTTCGAAGATGCGATCATCCTGTCCGCTCAGACCGCCCTCAGAAACGGAATCGGAAAGAACAACCTCGCCAATCTTCTTTCCGAGCGGGATCGCCTCGGTAACGAGATCCAGAAGGTGCTGGATGAAAAAACCAGTGCGTGGGGCATTACGACGCAGGCTGTAGAGATCCGCGATATTATAATTCCGAAGGACCTGGAAGACGCAATGAGCCGTCAGGCTCAAGCGGAGCGGGAGAGACAGAGTCGCATCATTCTGGGGACGGCGGAAACCGAGATCGCGGAGAAGTTCGCCCGCGCTTCCGAGCATTATCACGACAACCCTGTCGCCCTTCATCTTCGTGCCATGAACATGGTTTACGAGGGACTTCGCCAGAAAGGCTCAATGATTATCGTGCCCTCGACGGCGGTTGAAACGATGGGGCTCGGCGCTTTGGGCGGCCTGACTGCTTTTGGGCGTGAAACATCCTCCCAGGACGGCCGCGATGCGGCGCCCGGGAGCGTGGCTGAAGATTCCGAAAAGGCAAACCCGTAATCGCAGCAGATATGTTGTGCGCTTTGAACCCGGCAAGGGTGGGAAGGACGTTATTCCATATTTCATAACAAAGGATGACAAATGGGAAACGGGCCGCAAACATACACATAGTCCCCATCTTAATAACCTGATTTCCATACGGGTAGAAAGACTATGATAGGATCTTATGCGCACGGAATGCATTTTCCAACCGGCAGGAACCGCTGCCGCAACGATGTGCGGAAGTCGATTTTACAGGACGGGAATACGTTAAGGGGATGCGGCGATGACGGGCGATATGAGTTTTGAAAAATTATTGGCGCCGGGCCGAATAGGGAAATTGCGAATCAAGAACCGGATAGTTAAAACATGCGGCGGCGAGGAAGACATCGGAGTCAGAAACAGGGCCTTTCTTGAATCGATAGCGAGGGGCGGCAACGATTCCAATCACTCAAAGGCATCTTCAGGATGATGCCAATCTGCCGGCAATGCAAAAAATCGCAGAAGCGATCCGCAAACATGATTGCCCGGTTTTTATGCAGATATTCCATGCCGGTCCTCAGGCTTTCCTTGAAGAGGGGCTTCAGACAATATCCTCTTCAGCGCTGACGGATGAGGAGCAGGTTGAACTGACCGCGAGCATGGCGCCGAAGGAATTGACGATTCCGGAAATTGAAACTCTGGTGGATAAATTCGCCAACACTGCGGTGCTGGCCCGGAAGGCCGGTTTCGACGGCGTTGAGGTGAACGCCGCCAGGATGCATTTGATCAACAGTTTTTTATCCAGGGCCTGGAACACGCGTGAGGATAGATACGGTTGCCGGAACCTGGAAGACAGGACCAGGTTTGTGGTAGAAATCATCCGTGAAATCAAGAAGCGACTTGGAGAGGACTTTCCCCTTATAACGCTCATAAACGGAATCGAGCTCAGAATCAAAAACGGCACCACAATTGAAGAGGCCCGGGGGATTGCGAAGATCCTGGAAGAAGCCGGGGCGGACGCCATTCACGTAAGAGCTTTTGGATATCATGGTTTTGACGGTTTGGACGCTTCTCCGAAAGGTGCTTATTATTCCGAGGATACCAAGCCGCTCCCGAAGGAACTTGACTGGAGCCGTGGAGGTAAAGGCGCCTTGTCGCCTCTGTCTGCCGCAATCAAAACGGTGGTATCCGTACCGGTTATTACGGTGGGTGCGCTGGAACGGCCCGAGGTGGCGGAAAGCATCCTGGAAGAAGGGAAGGCGGACTTTATCGGTATCTGTAAAGGCCTGATGGCGGATCCGGAAATCGCCAACAAGGTTGCAGCCGGTAGAGTGGAGGATATTGCGTTCTGTCCCGATTGCGGAGATTGTGCCAGGCTGCTTTTTTCCATGATAGGGAGCACTGACTTTGTACCGATAAGGTGCAGGCTGAACGGCGCTCTCGGGTCCGATCAAATGTATCAAATCCCACAGGCTGAAACAAAGAAGAAGGTTGTGGTGGTCGGAGGCGGACCGGCGGGGATGGAAGCAGCCAGGGTTTCGGCGATCAGAGGCCACGATGTTGTCGTTTATGAAAAAGAGAGACAGTTGGGGGGCCTGTTGCCCTTCGTTGCAATGGTCAAAGGGCTTGAGTCGGATGTGGATGCAATGGATCTGGCGGATTATCTCAAAAAGCAGATCTTGAGACTCGGAGTCGACATAAGATTGGAACAGGAATTCAGCCCGTACATCATCCCGGAAATAAAGCCGGATGCTGTTATTTTGGCAACCGGGTGCATTCCCGTTGTGCCGGAAATCCCCGGCCTCGAGGACAATGCGGTCAGTGTTGAAGCCCTCTACCTTCAGATGAAGGATGATCTTGAGTTGCTGGAACCGGCCGTCATGAGGAATATGTCCAGATACTGGAAGTGTGTGGGTCGCGATGTCGTTATTATCGGCGGCACCGTTGAGGGAAGCAGCTTGGCCGAATTCCTGGTTGAACGGTGCAGAAAAGTCACGATAGTGGACGAGGATACGATCTGGGGAGACGGAATGATGGCGTCTTCAGCCATGCGTAAAACAACAAGAAAACCTTGGACTACGGTGAAAGAAATCACGGGCAAAAGAGTGCACCTCATTTCCAGGGACGGCAAAAAAGAGACAATCGAAGCCGATACCATAATTACGGCGGCGAGTCCCGCACTGAACAGAAAACTCCTGAAGGCGGTTCAAGGGCAAGTCCCCGAAGCATATCTCGTTGGCAGTGAGGGTCACCAGCCCAGCTCGATCATGAACGCTGTCGGAAATGCTTACTGGGTTGCCCGGAGAATTTAAAATCCCGGGACCTGATTCCTCGAAGCATGCTTCAGCCCGGTAGCCCCACGAAAGAGAAGATCCATAAAAACCGGATTGTCCGAATCCCCGATAAAGTCCGACATTTAGCGTGCCGGCTCAGAAAACTTCACACAATCATGAAATAGCCATC
>JARRLM010000024.1:0-10207 GCA_037386985.1 Acidobacteriota bacterium
GAGGTGATCTCCTTCACTGCCGCCTCGCGACGCTGTAAACGTTCATGCAGGACTGATCGAACCATTGAAAGGGGGATCAGAAGAAGCAGGACGAGTATTGCCATTGCGGTCATTTTAAATACTGTTGAGAATCGTTTCAGGAAAGGCCTGGCTAATTCAGGTAGCGGTGCAGCTCCGTGGCTCGTATCGTTCATAGGTTCCTCCCGGATGGGTTGCTGTTTATTGCCGGAATTTTTACTGGGTGATCCTTATCGCTAATAATAAAGTACTTTATATTATAAAGTATTTATATTATTTTTTATGGCACAACACAAGGGAAAAACATGAAATCACTCAAATTTCATTGCAATTAAGTATTGTGTTCCCCTATTTGCATGGGATCAGGCAATGTATCCCTGGTTTCCGGTTGATTGCACCCCACAGCCTTACGTTTGATGATGCTGCTAAAATCCAATAATTGTTTGGGATTTGATTCTACATATAAAAGGAGGAGTGCGATGGGGAAGAGTTTGATGATTGTTGCGGTTGTTTTGCTGTTGTCGCATGCGCTTTTGCGCAGGAAGCCGGCAAGGTTCCCTGCGATCGCGTCTGCCTTGAAAATTGCATTAACAGATACCTGGATGCGATGGAGGCCAATGATCCGAGCCTGGAGCTTTTTACCAGGGACTGCAAGTTTACCGAAAACGGCGTACGGCTGCCGCTGGGCGGTGAGGGGCTCTGGTACAGCATGTCAGGGAAAGGAACCTACAAATTTTATGTCCCGGATGTCGAAACTCAGCAGGTCGCTTTTATAGGCACGGTTAAGGAAGGAGGCGGATCGCCTGCAGCCAAGAGCGCAAAATCCGCTCCCGGAGCTAAAGCGCCGCAAGCTACGATCGTGGCTGTAGCAATTCGCCTGGAAACTGAAGACAACGGCAAGATCTCCGAAGCCGAGCAGTTGGCAATCCGTCCTGAAACGAGCCTGTTTGTACCAGCGCAGGAGAGTTCTTCGCCATTTCCTCCGACCGGTGAGGCTGTCGAAAAAATGGGTGCTCCGCATGAAGTTTTCATGGAGGTTATCCCGGAGGCCGAGCGGATGTCCCTGGAAGAACTGGTTAAAGTGGGCTATTATTATTTCGAGGGTCTGCAGCGCAATGATGCCAAAGGCTACTATCCCTTCACGGATGACTGCGTTCGCTTTGAAAACGGCATGATGTCGACCAATCAGTGTAAAAAGCAGTTTTCGGATGGATCACTTGCCGGCATCGTTTCCAGAATCCGCGATCGCCGTTTCGTGGCCGTCGACCGTGAACGCGGCATTGCCTTCGGATTTTTCGATCATTATTCCATCAACTGGACCTGGAAGCTTGCGGAACTGTTCAAGATTGAAAAGGGCAATATCCGCAGAATTGAAGCTGTTTTTCACAGATGCCCGTTCGGTATGAATTCCGGATGGAGCACTTACGAGCAGGGCATGTCCGAAGAGGCCCAGAGTATCCGCTAAAAACCAGGATGCAATACATCGCTTTTGAAATAATGAGCAAGCGTCGAAAAGGATATCCATCCGAAACCAGAGTTAAACGAGGATTCCAAGTTGTACATGGCGAGAAAGAATTCTTCGAAAAGCTCGGCAGGCAAGACAGATGTCCCTGTGGCTCCAATCGAAAATTTCAAGAATTGTTGCATGAAGTCTAAAAAGTATGACGGTATCCGCCGCCATTACTACTTTTAGGGAGTAATAAAAGGAGGCTGAAGAGATGCAGTTTCTCCCCAGCCTTTCTACTTCGCCAGTCTAGAGGCCGAGTATTTGATTTCGAGATAGCGACATCATAGCTGATTCAGGTACTGGCGGAGCGGTGAATGCTTTCTTCAACCGGTGATTTAGATACCAGCCACATCCAAAAAGAAACATCGCCCCCAAAAAACTATCGAATGCGTTGAAGATGATGACAGAAAACAACACTAAGACGCCTACAATCCAGCCATGCATTTTCTTCGCCTGCATTCGCCAATTTACAAATTTTGCCAGCGCGGTAGGCCATCTGAATATCCAGTAAATGTTGAATAAAGGGAGAAAATGAAAGGCAACCGCCCGCGCAGGCGTAATCGGGTGCTGATAGCCTGGAATCCGATCCACAGCTTCATGGAATTTGTATACACAAAAAAGCCAGTAAAGCCAGATCCCATAACTTATTATCAAGTAGGCAGTATGTACTATTGGAGGACTTTCACCATTGCGTGAAAATACGATACCTGCTATTTCCAATACTAAACAGATAATTCCCAGTAAAACTCCTATCCACATCTTTGGGAGTGGTTGTGCTTCTGAAGCAAGTCGAACTCTTGCGGAAAGCTCATTCATTTCATTTCCTCGCCCTCTTATCCGGATTGGAATTAACGGTCAAATGAACCTGTAAATGGTCACCGGCAATCAAGCCGATCTCGGGCATGCAGTCCTCCGGCTGGAGTTTGGTTCTTTGCTGTTTCTGTAAATCCTGGTGGAACTGTGTCTTATTATAAGGGAATCAGGGAGATGGGGGAAGGGAAATCCTTTTTTAATGCCCGGTTGCCGATGTTAAACTTGAAGTCAGGAAAGTATTCATAACACATTTAATAAGAAGGGGAACCAGTCTGATAGAGACGAGTGAAAGAAGCGGGGAATATTTTTCCTGTTTGCACAAATACTCGACAGATAAGAAAGGGTAGGTTGTATGAAAAAAATCTTTTTCGTTTTGATCCTCGGAGCTTCTGTCGTTATGGCCGGACAAGATCCATCCAGTGTTCAGTCCGCCGGGAAAACGGCGGAACCTCAATTCAAGGTTCTCAGTCCATGGGCGGAAGCGGATCCGATAACGCCCCGGGGAATCTCGACACGGCTGAATACTCTGGCTGGGAAGCAAATCGGTTTGTTCGCAAACTTCAAGCGCGCTTCCCGGCCAATAGTTGCTGAAGTAGAAAAGCATCTGAAAGCAATGTATCCCGGTTGTGAGACCAGCCTCTTTGATTCCCGCGGTGCAAATGTTGTCGAGACTGAGACAAACAATCGGGAACAATTCATTGCCTGGATAAAGGAAGTGGACGCCGTCATCCTGGCGGTAGGAGATTGAGGATCCTGTACAAAGTTCCTCGTTTACAACGGAATTGCAATCGAGGACTTTGGCAAGCCGGTCGTGCTACTGGCTAATGAAGGTTTTGTCATGGATGCGCGCTCAGCGGCGTCAAGCAGAGGCATCCCGGGGATAAGGATCCTTGGAACATCCATACCTTGTGAAACCAATGAAAAATCCGAGATTGAGACCGGCGTCGCTGCAGCTATGGATAACATTATTGCCGCATTGACCGACCCTCTGAATGCCGATGAAAAATCACCCAAACAGCGATTTGAAAAGCCGGCGCGAATTGCTTTTACCGGCAGTTACGAAGAGGTCAGCAGATACTTTTACAGGAAAGGCTGGACGGATGGTTTAGCGATTGCACCGCCGACGGAAAAAGCGGTAGCGGAAATGATGACCGGGACGGATCTACCGTCCGATCACGTTGTGGTCAAGCTCATACCGCGATTGGGAAAGGCCACGGTGGAAAAGATTGCCGTAAACGCTGTCATGGCGGGCGCTCTTCCCACTCATATGCCGGTCCTGATAGCTGCAGTGAAGACCCTTATGGATCCGCGATCCAGGTTTGACACGTTTGGGGTGAGCACGGGTTCGTGGGCGCCATTTTTTGTGGTAAATGGTCCAATACGGAATGATATTCACATCAATTGCGGTTCGGGAGCGCTGAGCCCCGGAGATATATCGAATGCCGCTATTGGACGCGCCATTGGATTTAACATTAAGAATATCGGCGGCGCAAGAAAGGGCATCGAAGATATGGGAGTTCTCGGCAACCCGGGCAAATACACCCTCGTCCTGGGTGAATACGAAGAAGAAAGCCCCTGGGAGCCCCTGCATGTCGAGCGCGGCTTCAAGAAAGAGGACAGCACATTAACTCTTTTCCTGCCCAACACGTACATACAAACCATCCCACGCGATACGAATGCGAAGGGCTACCTTGAAACATATGCAAGCCTGAATCCGGGGAGCATGTCCTGCCTGCTGGTAGTCCCTCCCCACGCGAAGGTGCTGGCGAGTGAAGGGTGGACGAAAAAGAGGATCAAAGAGTATATTTTGGAAAATTCTGCCTCTCCATTCCCGCCGGTCCAGGGCGGCCGGGGTACTCCGATACTGCAGACGGAGACCGGTATCGACGATCTCATGATTGTAGTGGCAGGCGGACCCGGTGCCTGGATAGGATTGCTGAGAAGCGCAGGAGGCTGGGAAAACAGTTTCGTTACCATGAAAATTGACCTGCCCCGAAACTGGGACAGGCTGGTGGCAAAATACAAGAACGTGGTCCCCGCCTATGTTGGGTACTAGAGAATAGTTACCGGTGTCTCCATTGAAAGCACATCAGCAATTATTAATCTTTCAGAATTGAGCCTGGATCCGTATAAATACTTCCAATGAACCCCCGTGGGGTGAGTGCCATTCTGATTTTTTGCGTTATACGCGTCCGCCTCATCCGACGTCACAAACCGGTTGAAGAACTGAATGTACTTATGATTCAGCCCGGTCAGGGTAAGCTAAACTTTCATCGCTGAATATCGAATAAAGGATCTTCCATGCGTTGTCGGGCTGTTTTTGAAAAATCCACAACCAGTTACCCTTGGATTTGCTCGCATCCCCGCCAGCCTTGGGCGTACCGATAAATGAGTAAACGACATGAGCAACCGCCAAATTGCCACCTGCCTGGATATCCTTAATTTCACAATCTTCCCGGGCGGTAAATTCGTCGAAGAACGTTTGATTTACAGCTAGAAGAGCCGCCTTTCCAATAATCGGAGGCTCGTTTGGCGGAATTGTCACAGTATCCTCAGTATAATAGGACAGGAACCTATTTATATCAGCAGTATTCACCGCAGCATTATAATCAGCGACAATATCTCCTATAGCCTGAATATCCGCCTCAACGTCTACCTTTTGTTCAACGAGTGCTCTTTCACCCTGTTGACAGCTAACAGTAAGGCAGCACAATAAGACCAGAAGGATGAGCATGAGCGGTCTTTTCATTGTTCCTCCTTTACGGGCTTAGCTTCTTCAGAAAAATCCGGTGTTCATCGAAGTCAGCCCTCCTGACGTCTTCCGAACAGGGCTGCGACTACGATACTGACAACATAGAGGGCCATCATTGGGGCGACCCAAAACAGCATTCCGATAGCATCCACTGTAGGAGACACAACCGCTGCAGCGATGACAATAATCAAGAGGGCATATTTGAAATTCTTCAACATGAATTTCGCGGTAACAAGTCCGAACTCAGTGGAGATCATGACGGGCTGGTCACTTCCCAGTCCTGAATCCAATATCATCAAGCACAACCACTCCTTTTGGAGTTCTGTCAAAAACAAAGGCTACCTTGTTCAGCTTCTCCGGATCGAAGGCCGGGTTGGCTTTAATAAAATCGATTAATGGAAATTCAAAACTTTGAAAGATCACCTCTGAATCCTTATTGCGATTCATGAAGGCAGCCTTTGCTACTTGTACTTTAATAATAGGTTGAAGCGCAGAATAATGACTTAACGGCAAAACAGCCGATGTTCCATTCTCATCCGTGACAACTATAGAACAATCAATTAATTTTTGCTCAGGTTTATCCATGGTGTCGGTTGTTGATTCCTGATCCGGCTTGTCAAAGTCTTTATCTGAATCATTCACCGGAGGATCCTGCCCGGTATCGGCTATTGAAAAGACAAGACTGGAATCAGCATTCCGGTGGCTCCCTTCATCAGGCAGAGTGAGAGTGTAGGAGGCTTTCTCCCGTTCATTGCTATCATTCCAACCCAGGTAAACGCCGTTGGTGCCCCTTGAACCCCACTTCATCCAAACCTGGTGTTCAGCCCATAATTTCAGGTTTGCACCATGAATTTGAACACCGGTCGAGCCTGCGCTTGCCAGATCAATATCTTCCTGAAAAGAGGCAATAATCTGAGTTTCGGATTCTGAATATTGGCTGAGATAGATTGTTGATGGAAGCCACGATTTACCACTGCGATAATCCTTAAAGATTCTTTCATATTCTCTTTCGCCGTGCAGTGTTGCTTCCAGGAATGCTGAAATATAGACTTTTGCAATTTTCTGCTGGTCGTTCAGGGACATAATGGGTTTGAGATTCATCATATCGATTACGGGCGAGTCATAGTCGGTCCGCCCCCAGACACTGTTGAACTGACCATGATTTGCACCATAAATATAGAGGGCGCATTTGATGAAATGCTCCTGTCCGGAAAATGAAACTCTTGAATACTGGCGCGCACCTAAAAAGGATTGAGCGTCCATGTCATGTGACCCATGTAAAACGAAGTAATTCACATCTTCCAGCTTTGTGGGCAGGGATGCAGGATTATATTGGCCATCACTCGGTGCAATAGCAATAACAGAACGGATTTTGAAATTGTAATTGAATGGGATCAGTGCATTATCAGGATAAAAGGGCAGACGATTAAAGGCAGCGGCAATGGCAACGGCCTCGCCCCCACGGGAATGACCTATCAAGGCCAGGTTGTTCCAATCCACCAGCCCAAAGAAAGGATTATCATTTTCTGCGCTCCACTCGCGCCATAGATGAAGATGTTCCAGAAGCAACCAGGCCCGTGCATCATTTTCTCCGATCAGGCCTGTATTGCCGCCAGGGGACCCCAGCAGAGCATCCGAGAGAGATCCATTTAAAAAATCCTCATCAATGGACGCGATGATATACCCCCGGCTGGCTAAAACCTGCCCGAGGTATTCATAGCCGGGTTCGGAAAAATCTTCCATGGAATGATTCCCATGTACAATCAACACCAGGGGGAACGGTCCCGGACCATTCGGATACCAGACTCTGGCCTGGAGCGGTAGTTTTTTGGAATCAAATCCCCAATAGGTCGTTCGCGCCCATCCCCCTATGCCGCTCCATCCATCTATCATTTTCGAACCGTCAACCGTGCGGCTTATCAGACCGGCCTCCGCCCCGTATTCACTTCGTCTCTTATCAGTGCCGCTGCCATAGGTAAGATATTCAACTTGCAACGGTCCCCGCAGGGAAGGATCCGTCCTTGAAATTGCTGCTACAGGACTGCCGGTTGAAGCTGCCGCATTCACGGGCATTTCAATCGAATATCCTTCATTCCAGAACCATGAAAGGATAACGACTGTCCCAAACAGGCCCAGAATGGTAGTACCTGTCAGAAGCACTCTGCCGCCTGTCGTTCTCTGCTGCATTCCCCCTCGAATTATCACCCACACACCAGCTCCCGACAGAGAAAATGCTGAGACTACACTGGCTATTATGGCGATCACCCCTGTCCCGGTATAAAACATCGAAAATGGTACGACCAGAAATACTACTGTCGTGAACAGGATTTTTTTGAAGAGTGTAGGAATCCCTGACAATAGGCGAAGCAGCCCTATCAAAATAAAAGCCGATAGGATGCTGCAAACCAGGAAATACAGAACAGTTAATGAACTGATCCAATTGGACGATGGGAGTGTCAGGGTAGGATAAAAAGTATAGAAAAATATAAGAAGAAATGCGCAAATAAGGCCAAAGCCGGCCCCTTTCCATGCATCAGGATCTGGACTTAAAAACTGCTTTACCAGTCGAATGCCTCGCAATAACTTCCCCGCAGCCGTTGTGAAAACCTTCATGAGTTTCATAAAAAGCTCCTTATCTCCTGTTTAATCACGTCAATTTCACATCAGTCAGCAATGGTGATCTGTGTCGTTTTCAGCCTTTATTCAGCATGTTCCTCGTCAAGGGCAGACCTGGATTATTGATTTAACATCCGCAGTTCTTGTTATGCAAATATTATGAAGACAGGGGGAATAGATGCCGGCCATTCGTGAATTCGATCGAGGGCCGTTAAAGATGAGATGATTGCCATTCAGGGTTGCAGTACTTTCTTAAAATTTAACAGCGCCTGTACAGTATCTTTCATATTGGTCGCATCACCGATTATCAAACTGTCTGTTCGCTTGAAATACTTGAGGCATGTACCGCAGGAAAGAATTTTACTGCCCTGCAATGCGAACCCTTCCATCAGGTCTTTAACGGAGGAACCCTCCGTTGTCAGAAAGATCCCGGAATTCATACAAATGATTCGTGCTGGTATGGAGCCCGATTCCAGTAACTGGGTCAGAAATGCACGCATCAATTTCTCTCCCAGGTCAGGTTCCCCATCGCCCAGCATGGATGACTTGATCATCAGCAGTAATTCTTTATCAACGGCCATTTCCTATCTCCCGATTTTCAAAATTACACAGGGCGGCACCGAGAGCCGCAACAACGCGGGGATTATCCGGCACATGGATCCGGCGTATAGTCTTCAGTCATGTTGTTCTCCTTCAAGTCCGGCGTTGCGGTATGTAAACAGCCCTCGCTGCTATGCGCGGCATCCGATGAGACTTTATGGTAAATATTTTCTATTTGTCAAATTGATAATTTCAATAGTATTTCGTGCGGAGACCTGGAATTCAGTTTGGCTTCAACAAAAATGGGATTCATTCAAGAAATTAGCTGAGCGAGACATTGTCCCGCGGCTGAGTCATAGCACCTCCGGCAGAGCCGGGGGCTTGATTATGTGAACGGCTCAAAGCGGCACGAACTGCATTATCGGGGTCGGTATCGGTATCGCAGTCGGTTTCGATATCGACCCCGATAGCGATTCCGATACCGATTCCGAATGTGCATGTCTTTTAAACGACGATAAAAACCTGATGTTGTAGGTCAAACACACGCGAGATCATTCCCCCGTAGACTTCCGGATCTGTCAAACCTTTGCTGCCTCCCCGGCCGAGCCGGGGATCTCTCAACGGATTAGGCAAAAGTAGGCCGACACTCATTGATTAGAATCGCCCAGGCTATGGCGGATCCGGTCTGTGTTGGTGGCGCTGTAGATTGCTTGCATCACTCTAACAGCCTGATAGTAAAGGTCTACTTTAAATTTTGGCGGATACTTGGGTTCATTGGCGGAATGGCCCAAGGGGGTTGTCAATTCTGCCGTGAGAGCGTATTCCATGAATTGGGTGGTTATGACGAGACATGGTACATGGGCGAAGATGTTGATTTCTACTGGCGCCTGAGGAGGCTTGCACGGCAACGCGGGCTACGGACTTTCTTCATTCGAGAACTTCAGGTAATCCCCCCCTCGCAGGTGGAATCGTTGGCCCCTGTGGCGTATTCTCATCTGGACGTGCCCGTTGTTCACTTTTTTGTTCAGGCATCGAAAGTCTATGTGGGCTGGCTGGTACGAAGAAACACCAAGATAACCTGCTGATGAATACAAAATCGAGAGGGGCTAAGAAAGACTCCAATACTCTGTTCCCAACATCTGCTCGCTGGTTGTGTTCAAGCCAAATCTCTTCGGGCGCATCCGAACGGTAGTTCAGGGACACCGGCAACTGCCGGTGCCCCTTTATCCGGAATTAGAAATCTAAGCGAGCCATGAATTGGAATGTACGTCCTCCCACCTTATATTCGAAGGCTCCAAAAGTTCCACCGGTGATGCCGGTGGAAGGATTGGTCGGGAAGACGATCCTTGTGCCCGTGGCACCCAGGGTGCCGGAGGGGAAAGGATGGTTGAAGATGTTGCTTGCATCTACGCGGATTCTGAAAGTCTTGCCCTCGGTCAACTGTACCGATTTGGAAAGCGCCATATCTACGCTCCACCGGGTGATGCCAGTCAGCCGGTTCCGCCCGAAGTTGCCCTGGTAGCCGGGCAGGGTATTCCGTAACACGACATTTCCCGACTCGGTATCCATGACCGCGTTGAGCGTACACCTGCCTTGAATGCTCGGATCGATGACCGTACCGTCGGCGCAGATCGGATCCTGGACAAGCTCATAGCGATTGCCGAAATAGTTGCCGGCATCCTCTCCATCCGGCCAATAAACGTCGACGGAATTGAAGTCGAATCCTTCGTTGACCACATCCGGTACGCCGTTTGCATAGAGCATATTGCCGGCGCTAATGCTCAGAGGACCACCGCTGGTAACGTTGGTGATCCAGGATACCTGCCAGCCTTCCATTACCCGCGCCAGAGCTCCGGTCGCGTCGGTGCCGAACTGTTTTCCCGGACCTAAAGGCAGTGCGAAGCCACCGTAGGTCACCCAGTTGTGCGCACGATGGGCGGGAAGCAGCGTGTAATCCTTCC
>JARRLM010000025.1:0-14006 GCA_037386985.1 Acidobacteriota bacterium
AACGGGGCGAATACCAGGTCGTCACCTACGGGCACGAACATGCATCGGGAACCGCCGAGATTGCGGTGCACCCCTTCGCCGAACAGAACCTCCCGCTGCCGCCCCGATTCATAGAATTAAAAACCGTTGCAAAACAACTCAAGGATTTCGAACAACTGTCGTACTGGCTGGATATCAAAGAACGCAGGCGGATCACCCTGGAAGCCGCAGGAAGAAGCCTTACCGACCTGCGCCTATGGAAAGACGGTAACTGGCTGATGGACCTCAATCCGGAGTTGGAGATTATTTACCCCTTTCCCGGTCAGCCTCTTTTGTCTTGCCGATTAACGGCGGAGCTGGATCCCGGGCTGTATCTTATCACGGCATACGGGGGCCCTCCCCAACCCTGGTCGGAAGACAGCGATTCCCATCCTTTCTACCTGCGCTCCGGTATTCCGCGTCTGGGGGAGGCGGGAAGGCAGAGCTTCATCGTCAGCCCGTTCGGACTGGATCGCTATCTTGTCCCGGGCAAGACAACCTATTTTCGCCTGGAACTGCCGGAAGCCGTCAGCGCCGCACTCCAGGTGGGCTTGTTCAATCCGAAAAATCCATTCGATCCGGCCGGAAACCGGATGGAAATATCCAAAGAGTCCCGTCTCCCGATCGCAGAGATCACGGCCAGCTCAAGCCCGAACAATGAACATATTGTCACAATCGCCGCTGACGCCGGCCAATCGTATATTCTCACGCAGTTTGAGCAATCATACTCCTACACCTTCGAAGGCACCGGCGAATACTGGATCTCTTCCATCCATTCCGGAGTCGCCTCGGATTCCCTTGATGCCACTGCAATCGGCGTACGATCAAACTATTTATCCCAGGAGCGCATAGAACCCCTATTTACACAGACCGTAGAAATCGGATTAAAAAAGTACTGGCATCGACGTTTCAACCTGCTGGAGCAGGCAACCCTTTTCCTTAGCATAGAGGAAGCGGGCAAGTTCCAGCTCCTGTGCCGGGAGGGCGAGGTCCAGTTTCGGATTGAACCGTTTTTTATCAACCGCCCTCAAGGCTACCGAACTCCCTCAATGAAACCCTGCGGGGAAGTCTGGGAACTCGATCCGGGATACCATGTTCTGACCCTGTCTCCCGTAAAAAAGGGAATTGTCCATGTACTGCTGCGGCCTATGGGATTTCTCGACAAAATACTCGATACGGTCGGCTGGGAACGATCTCTTGACAGCGTGCCGTTTCGCGGGAGCACCCGTTTTTCAAGAGTGTATCTCAGTCAGAACAATTCCTACAGGATCTATATAAACCGGCAACCCGAGGTTAAAGCCGGAATACAGCTGAGACCGATGCCGCTGGATCTGGCAAACCCGCTGTTCATTGCCCAGGAACCGGGCGAAATCGTTACGATACCCTTCCGGGCCGGGGAGCCCGGAATCCTCCGAGCAAAAGCCGAGAACGGCGCCAAACTGGAAATATCGCTCGATGGGGTAAACTGGCAAACGGAAATTCAGGTCGACAGCGGGCTGCATTCCGCTATCGTTCGCCACTCGGCAGAAACCACCGCCCACTACTCTCTTCTCATCGCCCCCAATGCCCTGGAAAAAGAAACACCGCTGCCTCCCCTGTCACAGGAAGCTATGGAAATAGTGCCCGACTTTCCGACATTAGACGATCAGTCCGCGCAGTATGGAGATCTTCAAAGAGAGCAAAGCGCAACCTTCCTGGTAAAGGCCGACAAGCCTGCGCTCTACGAGATTCAATCTACCGGCCTTCTTGCCACTTCCGGCAATCTGCGCAGCCGCACCAATCCTTCATTTCTGCGCGAATCGCAAAACGGCATCGGCCGCAATTTCAGCCTGCAGCAGTACCTTCGGGAAGGGGATTACCAGGTAAGTGTGCGAGCGGAAGGGAGATCCCAAGGGCATTTCGGCCTTGAACTGGCGGCCACCCCGATTCAGAACGGGGGATTTCTCACAAGCAGAGTCCCCGCGCGGGCAACCCTGGAACCGGGCCAGGCCATTGCCTTTCATTTTATCATTACAGAACCTGGAGAATTCCGCCTGCGCGCCATCGGAGAAGGCCATACTTTCCGCTGCCGGCTGGAGGATGAAGAGGGCTGGCCGCTGCTTCCACCCGGAGTCGAGGCGGACATAAGCCGCTATTATCCTGAAGGGAGATACAGGATGGTTGTCCTGCCGGGGGTAACAACAAGACGCGTTGTGGCAAAAATTGAACCCACGCCCCGGCCTCGAACCTTCGAGGGACATGGCCCCCACACGCTGCCCCTTGCAGAGAAAATCGATCACGTCTGGAGGGAGCCGGCGGGGGAGGATCCGCGAACGCCGGACAGCTGGGAATTCACCGCGCCGGCTCCAATGGAAGCATTCATTCAACTCACTGGTGAAATGCAGGGAAATTTATTCCAACTGGACAGGGAGGGTAATGACGGTCCTATGGCAATCGTACCTCCCGGGCGCGGCTGGAAAGGAATCCTTCCCATGGGTCGCTACCGGATCGAAGCAACCTCCACCAGACGCAACAATCTGGCCCCCTATCAAATCTCCGTACAGCCGACGGAACTGGTGCCGGGATTGAGCCGTACGGTCCGGGCGCCCGCTTCCGTCCCGATTTCCATCGGAGAAACCGGACTGCTTGAATTCAGCTCTTTCGGGAGCGACGATGTACAGGCCCACCTTTACAGCGACGACGGGGCGCTGATCGCATCCAACGACGATAGGCCCGATGACTGGAACTTTCAGATCGCGCTTACGCTTTCACCGGGGTCCTACCGGCTGGAAGTGGATCCGGCCGGCAAAAACAGCGCCTCTACAACCATCCAGATGGCAACACCTCCCGAAGACAGGAAACCCGCCTTAACGCTTCCGGCTCAATTGGAAACAGTTCTCGGAAATGCGGTCCACCTGTATCCCGTGCCATCGTTCTCGAGTCCGGTCCTTTTTTCCGCCGCAGTCACCTCAAATGAAAACATCGGACTGGCGCTTGAAGTACTGCAGGACAACTCCTGGAAGACACTGGTAAGCCAAAGCGACAGATCACCCGGAATCCAGATTCCCCTAGGCGATCCCGATTCGGAAATCCCGCCCTCTTACCGGCTGCGCATCTGGTCTCTGGACCGTCGGCCCACACGGGTCAACCTGCAGGTTCAATCCTCAAAGCCTCAAAATGCGGAGGAAAGCCAGCTGCAATCCGGCCTATCCATTTCCCCATCCGGGCCGGAATCATCCCCACGGGCTTACCGGGTTAAGCTCGATCGGCCCGGTATATTCGGGACAAAGACCGTTTCGGACAACATCTGCTGGAGTGCGGGGATTCAGGAACCGTGCCGGACGGCGACCAGCGGCACTGTAATCGCCTGGGGCGATTATCTATGGGTTGCCGCGTCCGGGCCTGACGATTCCCTGACCGGCTTTCAGGTCCGGGCCGACCGCCTGATATCCGGGGAACGGATAGAATTCCCCATGCGGATCCGTGGCAAGATTCGCTATGACCTGCCTGAAAATCAGGGCCGTCCGATCCTGCTGACAGCCTCTTCCCAGGAAGGGCAGCCTGCAGTTCAGCTGATGGAGCGGGACCGGGAAGAAGATGGAGATCTGCAGAATTCCACCGTCGCCCCAAGGGCCGCGGCATCGGTCCTGTTATCGGCAAGGTCCCCGAGCGCCTGGATATGGCCGGCCACCGCACAGAGCGGGGGCTTAAACGTTCGCGTGCAGTCTTATACCTTCCCGGACGCTGAAACCGTACCCGGCAAAGGAACCTGGGACGGGACCATTCAGGGGATTCGGGCATCCGGGTTCACCTTGGGCGGAGGAGCCAAACGCTTCCGGTTCACCATGGGGCACGCGATGGTCGCAGTATTGTCCAGAGGAGACAGGGTGGAAAGCGTACTCTGGCAGGACGGCACCCCTTTCAACGCATCCATCGAAAGCGAAGCGGACAGGTTGACCATCCTCCATACCAGGCAGGAGGAAGACTCCTACGCCGTTGAAATCCTGCCGTTGCAGAGGGAGGAAATGTCGCAGTCGATCGCATCGGGAATTCCTTATGAGAAGACTTTCATTCATTCCGGAATCGAAAGGCTGCCCGTGCGCGACACTTCCGAACCTCCAGGGGCGCCCTCCACGCTTCACATACGGGGCGCGGCTGTCGCCGCCACGCTCGTAGGCAATAACGGAACCGTGTCGCGCGGCATGGACATCGTCCTTCCTCCGGGCGGGGGAACGCTGGAAATCACCCATGATCCCGGCATGGTTCTATGCTGGCTCGATCGCACCGGGGATGAAACGGACGGCCTCTGGCCCGGCAACGAGTTATCCGATGCCAGGGTTGCGGACCTGCCATCCATCCATTCACTGGACGGAGCCGTTGAAGCCTTTAAAATAAAAACTGAAAAACCGATCCTGCTCCATATGCGAACAGCCTCTCCTTCCATCAGCATGCTCAAACGGGGATTTGAAAAACCGGAGATCGAAGTACACCCTGACGGGACCTCAATCGAAGCGTACGTGCCGCCGGGCGAGGCGCAGCTCAGCTTGAGAGCCGTAGGTGAACGCTCCCTGTTCGGCTCCGTCGAATTTACAGCCACACCGGTAACCGAAATCGGGGAAGGCTTGGGGCCGGAAGTGCTTCTGGCTCCCGGAGGCTCCCGCCTTTTTTCATTTGAGGTGAAAACGGAAGGCCCTGTCGGTGTGGGGATACAGGCCAGTTCCGATCTGGTTGAGTCCATACTGCTCTCCAGCCGGGGGGAAGTACTGAGCAGGGGAACCTCACAGTTTCCAAGTCTGAAGCCAGGCACATATTTGCTGGCTCTCAGGGCTCCGGCCCGTGGAGAGCCCATTCACGCAAGACCTGCTGTAGTGGGGATCATCCCTCCTGGCGACGGTCCGCCCGAGGAGGTTATTCGCAACTACGTGCAACCGGCGGAAGCTTCGGGAGAGTTCACTGAATAGTGCGGGGGCACTCCCCAGGAGGCGATTCTTCAACCGGATATCGCCCCTGCCGATACCGTCATCATCCCCGACCACTTTCTCAGGCGATGGGATCCGGTTACGATTTTTTTCGCCCGGGACACAGGCCCGGATGAAGGCGGCCCCGAGGATAGGCCCCAGCGTTTCGTAACAATGGATCCGGAACATCCAGGCGCTTTTACATGGCTGGATTCCCGCACTTTACAGTTTCAACCGGCGGAACCATGGCCGTCCCTGGCACAATTCCGGTGGACGACGGAGGAAACCACGGTTGAACTGACGACCTTGATGGCGACGCCCGTCTCGACATTTCCGTCCGACAAATCCGAAGGCATCGATACTGCCAAGGAAATCACACTGACCTTTGCGGAGCCTCTGGACACAGACGCGCTCTCCCGAATGCTCAGCATAGAGCTCCGCCCCCTTCCGGGAGTCAGTTCCGAAGAATCCCGCTGGCTGACGGGAAGCGATTTTCAGATCAAAACCAGAGAGCGCCGCTCCCGTCAGGATCCGGCCTCCTATGTTCTGGTCCTGAAGGAACCCATTCCGCTTGGAACGCATGTCCTTGTCCATTTCCGTCTTTCGCTTGACACTCGAGACGCCCAGTCATTTTATGAAATTTCCTTTTCCACTGCCGAGCCGTTTCGGGCAACAGCCATGGGATGCCGGGAAAAGCGCTATCCCCTGACAGCGAACGGTTCCCGCTACACCCGGGAACAGGTTCTCAACTGCAGCAGGGATCCGCAGGTCTTTCTTGTTGAATTTTCCGCCGATCCGGCGGATCTGGACATCGTTGTCGGAAGAAACCTGATCCGGTTTACGCCGGCGGTTCCCGACCTGAAGTTTTCTCCCCAGGGCCGGACACTGGAAATTCGCGGAGACTTCAAATGGGATACGCTCTATCGAGTGGACCTGGTTCCGATAGCCCTGAAAGACATCTACGGCCGCACCCTGAAAATGGAAGGAAACAGTGAGGTCTACCTTTATTTTCCCCGCAAGCCGGGCTATGTCAAATGGAGCGCCAGCAGGGGAATCGTGGAACGCTACGGCGAGAAGCATGTCCCAATAGAGGGACGCGGCCAGGAACGACTGGACCTGCGCATATATCCTATCGATCCTCTGGACCGATCCTTATGGCCTTTTCCCGACAGTCCGGTGGGAGTAAATGAATCGCTCCGCCCGCCGGGCCCGGGCGAAGAGCCCCAGGATTTCGCTGATACCGAGCGCTCCATCAATACATCCGAGCTGATACGGCAGCTTTCCGCCCTCGGATCACCTCCTGTCTCAGAAATTATCGACCTCCCTCTGCGGCGTGAAGGCAGCGCCGCAAATTTCGGATTGGATCTGGGCCCCTACCTGGCCCGAATCCGCGACCCGGAACAGCCCGGAGCCTATCTTGTGGGGATCCGCGAGCTGGGCGGCTCCCAGATACGTTACTGGATGCGGCTCCAGTCAACCGATCTGTCCTTAAGCACCATTGAAGAATTCCGGGCGGTCCGGTTCGTCGTCACCTCACTATCGACAGGCGCTCCGGTTGCTTCGGCACAAATCCGCCTGGAAGGAACACGGAACGATAATAGAGAGAGAAGCTGGGCGACATTGGCGGAGGGCAGAACCGACGCCGATGGAATTTTTCGATGGAAGCGCCGGGCTATATCCAGAATATTTATCGAACAATCCGCAGGATAACCGTGCAAAACCAGGATGATATTCTCGTTCTCGATCCTGCGCGACCGCCGGATCGCTATCAGGACAACCAGTGGTCCTCGGACCGCTCTCAATGGCTGCAGTGGACCATGCAGAGCCTGGAGAACAGAGAGCCGCCTGCAGTAGTCCTGGCGCATATCTTTACGGAACGTCCCGTGTATAAGCCGGAAGAATCCGTACATATCAAAGGCTACCTGCGCCGTAGCGAACAGGGGAAACTCACCCCTTTAGCCCTCGAAGGGTGGCTTGTGGTGGAGGGCCCCGGAGATCTGGCCTGGAAATATCCGGTATCTTTATCGCCAACCGGCAATTTTTATTTCGAATTCAAGGAAAAGGATTTGCCGACCGGAACCTACAGGGCCCATATTGAAAGCCAGGACAGGAAGGAACGTCACGGGAATGTTTCTTTTCAGATCGAAGCATATCGCATACCCCGTTTTGAGGTGACACTGCACGGGCCCGAGCAGGCGGCATTGGACAAGGAGTTCTCCGTTTCCCTGACCGCTGAATACTATGCCGGCGGACGGGTCGGCGGGCAACCGATCCACTGGAGAGTATCTCAATTCCCCTATACCTGGAATCCGAAGGCCCGCCCGGGATTTCTTTTTTCAACGGACGCGCGTTTTTCCTCCAGCCAGGAATTCCAGTCCACTCCACGACTGGAAAAGGACGACGTCACCGACGAAACAGGATCGGCATCCATCGTTCTGAATCCGGCGATCGAGCCTACGGCGCAACCACGCAGCTATGTCATTGAAGCGACAGTGACAGGGCCGGATGATCAAACGGTTACAACGACCCGTACAATCCCCGCGTTGCCGCAGTTCGTTCTCGGTCTGAAGGCGCCGCGGTTCCTGGAACAGGCCACGGAGATCGAGCCGGAAATCATTGTAGTCGGCCCGGATGATTTGCTGATGGCCCAAAAGGAACTCACCGTCCGATTGCTTCGAAGGGAGTGGCATTCCGTATTGCGCGTCAGCGATTTTTCAGATGGCGTCGCTCGTTATCTTACCGATGTCGTCGATGTAAAAGTGTCCGAGACGAAGGTTATGAGCGGCGACGATCCTGTAAAGGTCCGGCTGTCCATTGATAAAGCCGGCGTATACATAGTGGAAGTGGAAGCCCGCGATCAGCTGGACAGAGCCCAGGTAGTGAGAGCCGATCTTTACGCCGGGGGAGACCAGCCTGTCGCCTGGCCGAAACCGGTCACCCGGGTCTTCACCGTCTCCACCGACATGACAGACTATGACCCCGGCACAACAGCGGCAATCTTGCTGCAAAGCCCCTTCCAGAATGCAAGGGCGCTGGCCATTATCGAAGCCCCGGAGGGGAACCGGTATGAATGGATTCAGATAGAAGGAGGATCCGCCACATTTCACGTACCTGTGGAAGGGCACTTCACTCCGCGTCTTCCGGTGCACTTTATATTAATGCGGGGACGTGTACCGGGGACCGGACCGCAGCCGGGAAACACTACGGATCTGGGGAAACCGGCAACCATGGCGGCGACTGCATGGTTGAAGGTGAACCCCGTCGCCAACCGTGCGAATATCGACCTCAAATACCCCGATACCGCTCAGCCGGGAAGCCGGATACAAATGGAAATCACGTTAACGGATCCGAATGGCCAGCCCCTGTCCGGCGAAGTGACCCTCTGGCTTGTCGACCAGGCGGTACTGGCACTCGGGAAAGAACAGAGGCTGGATCCCGTACCGGATTTTCTGCGCCCCGTTCGCTCCTACCTGCTCGTTCACGACACACGCAACATGCCGTTCGGTCTGATTCCGTTTGCGGAAAAACCGGGAGGCGGCCAGCCGGCCGAGGAGGAGCCCGGCTTGATGGATCGGGCAACAATCCGGAGGAATTTCAAAACAGTTCCCTACTACAATCCCGCAATTTCAGTAGGACCGGACGGCAGGGCAACCGTTACGATCCAGCTTTCAGATGACCTGACCAACTTTAAAATCCGGGCCAAAGCCGCCAGTGGACCGGATCGCTTCGGCTTCGCAACGGGAACAATAAGAGTTCGACTGCCCGTAATCGTACAACCGGCACTGCCGCGCTTCGTGCGCCCCGGAGACAGGTTCGATGCCGTAGCGATCGGCAGAATCGTAGAGGGCAGCGGCGGTCCGGGAGCGGCCGAAATCAGCGTCGAGGGAGTCGTGCTCACCGGACCGTCCAGAAAGGAATTGACCTGGGTCGAGGGAAAACCGGAACAGATCACATTTCCGGTCGAAGTATCAACGCCTTCCCCGAAGGGATCATTCGAGGAAAGCATCCAGGAAGTGTCCTTCAGGATGGCGGTGGAACGGACATCCGACATGGCGAGCGACGCATTTGAAGTCAAGCTGCCGGTTCTGCCCGACCGTGAAACGACCGTCCTGCGTTCGCTGACCGAACTGGACGCCGGGAACCCGGTGCAGATTGAAGCCATTCCCGAACAGATTCGATCCGGCAGCCTCCGACGGTCCATATTGATATCGGACCAGCCCGCTCTGGTGCGCATGGCTGCGGGGCTGAGTTTTATGCTGGATTATCCGTACGGATGCACGGAACAGCAAATCAGTCGCGCACGCGTCTTTATAGCTCTGCGCAATTTCCGGACATTGCTGAACCAGTCCGAACCCGATTCCGGCACCGAGAAGGCAGTGGGGGACACTTTAGAGTGGATCTCCTCCGCAATAGACCGCAATGGACTCGTCGCTTACTGGCCCGGCAGCGACGGGTATGTTTCCCTCACTTCCTGGGTGGTTCAATTCCTGCTGGAAGCCAGGAACGCCGGTTTTACGGTGGACAACCGGCTTCTGGACAAACTGCTCCAGACACTGGAGCAGGCGCTCCGTTCGGATTACAGCCGTTTCATCAGCGGAGAGGCTTTTACCGAGCGCACCTGGGCCCTGGCAGCCCTGGCGCAGGCCGGCCGCTTTAACGCCGCGTATGCGGCGGAATTGGCCCGTAGAGCCCAGTACCTGAACCTGGAAAGCATCGCTCAGATTCTGCAGGCTTTCGCCGCCGCCGATGAACTACCGGCGGACTCTACGATCGACCAGTTATCCCAGGAACTCTGGAACGGCATGATCATCCGGTTGTATCAGGGGGAGGAAAGATACGGTGGTTTGCAGGAAGGACGGTTCAGCACAACAGGACTGATACTGCCCACCGAAACCAGAACCGTCGCGGAAATAACCCGGGCACTCCTGAAAATTCAACCGAAGCATCCGCGTCTTCCCCTGCTGGTGAACGCACTGGTTACATTGGGCAAAGACGACGGATGGGGAACCACAAATGCCAATGCCGCGGCCCTGACAGCCCTTTCCGATTTGCTCACGCCTCCATTCCCGGGTTCCGTTTCCAGAACGGTCAGATTACGGGCAGGCAGTTCCGTACAGGATATAAACCTTGGCCCCGAGGCGCCGTTGAGGTCTGTTCCCGTAGCCAGTGGGGGAGCTGGTGAGGTTACGCTCGAGGCCGGACCCGACACTCCCCGGATAGCCGTGCGGATCGATACATCCTACCTGCCGGAGGCAGACGGCAGCCATGCAGTTTCCCGAAGCCAGGGCTTTGTCGTATCGAGAGAACTGCTTCGTCTGGGCAAACCGGACGAACCTGCGGTGAAGCTGCCGATTTCGGATCCGGGCACTGTCCAGACCTTCACAGTCGGTCAGGTTGTCGAAGAGCATATACAGGTTGTCAATCCGAACGACCGAAATTATGTGGCCGTCGTTATACCTCTTGCCGCCGGGATGGAACCGCTGAATCCCAATCTTGCCACAGCGCCGCCGGAAGCATCTCCATCGGGCAGGCTGACACGGGCTCCATCCTACAACGCTTTTCTGGATGATCATGTAGCATTCTATTACGATGCCCTGCCGGCCGGGACATATGATTTTTACTTCCGTACCCGTGCCGCTACCAGCGGTTCATTCATTCAACCGCCGGCAAAGGCGGAAATGATGTACGACGCAAGCATTCGCGGCAATTCACCGGGCGCCCGGATAAACATCGAATAACATTCGGCCCCCATGCGCTTTCGGATATGGGGAAAATTCCCGGCAGGACAAAGAGGCAGACGCTTCTTTAAAGAGACGGACATGCGTTCAATAGAAATATACACGAAATGGATCCGGGCACCCTATAAGCGTTGGCTAGCGATCCTGGGTATCCTCGGCACCCTGGCATCGGCTTTCCTGGTTGTATCGGCATGGCGGCACGCTCGTCTGATCGCCCCTCCTTCCACCCTTTATTTACTGGACCGGCACGGCCGCTTCCTCGGAGAAGTCGGCGCCGCCGAGGGGCAGGAATACGGATACTGGCCTCTCGAAACATTGCCTGAGAGGGTTGCGGCCGCGACGATCGCGGTTGAAGACCATCGGTTTCACAGCCATCCCGGGGTGGATCCGATCGCTTGTATCCGGGCGTTCCGGCAGAACCTCGAGGCCGGGAAGAGGCTTTCCGGAGCATCCACTTTAGCGATGCAGGTTGCACGCATTCAAAATCCCGGACCACGCACCTATTTCAGAAAAAGCCGGGAAGCCCTGACGGCCATATTCATGACCTGGCGCCATGGACGCGAGGCAGTACTGCGCCACTATCTGCGCATCGTTCCCTACGGGAACCGGATTCACGGCATCGCGTACGCCGCTCGGCGCTATTTCAGCAAACCGATAGAAGATCTCAGTTGGGCGGAAATTGCATTTCTCGCCGCCATTCCCCAGGCGCCGGCACGCATGAATCCGTTTACGGCTACCGGTCATTCTGCTGCAGCACGACGGGGCAGAAAAATATTGAACCTGCTTCTGGCCGCTGAACGGCTTAGCCCTGAAGAATACGCTCTTGCATGTGATCAGATCCGGGCTCTGGATGTTCCCGTGCTGCAGGAGCGGCCGCAGGATGCCCTGCATGCCATATTGCGCCTGGAAAAAATGCTGCTTGAAGCCGGGCACGCCTCCCTGCAGGGGAAACGGCATATAGTCGATACGACATTGGATCTGAATATTCAGCAAGAGATCGCCTGGACAACATTTGAGTCGCTTGCGGAATGGGAACATCAGGGCGCGGGAAACGGAGCCGTCATCGTATTGGACCGCATTTCGAACGAAGTCCTTGCATGGATCGGTTCCGGCGATTACTTCGATCGGAACCATGCCGGAGCCATCGATTACACCTCGGTGCCGCGTTCACCGGGCAGCACACTGAAACCATTCATTTACGCTCAGGCCCTGGAACGGGGAATCATTACGCCCGCAACCATCCTAGACGACATTGAACGGGGCGCGGGAGGCATCACCAACGCCGACAAGCTGTTCCTGGGCCCCCTGCTGCCCCGTGTCGCCCTGGCCAACTCCCGGAATGTCCCGGCGGCGAACCTGCTTCAGACACTCGGGACGGCAAGCGGATATGATTTCATGCGCGATCTCGAACTGCATGACGGCATGCATTCGCCGATGCATTTCGGCCTGGGATTAACCATCGGGACAATGCCCGTAACTTTAGAACAGCTGGTCCGCGCGTATACGGTATTTTCACGCGAAGGAATTTATGGCGATCTGATCTGGTATGAAGACCAGCCGCATGGAGTTTCCAGACGGCTCCTGACTGAAGAAACCGCCCGAATTGTAACGTTGTTCCTTTCGGACCCCATGGCAAGGCTACCGAGCTTTACTCGCATGGGGGCCCTGGAATACCCGTTTCCCGTAGCCGTAAAGACGGGCACATCCTCTCGCTACAGAGATGCCTGGACGGTTGCCTTTACACCACGTTTCGTCGTAGGGGTCTGGATCGGGGATCCGGATTACATGCCTATGAACCATCTGACCGGCTATCGTTCAGCCGCAGAACTGGTCCAACGGATATTGTTCCGCCTGCATTCAGACGATTTGAACGGTTTAAGGGACCTGGGGTTTCCGCCGCCGCGCGGATATGAGCCGATACGTCTTTGCGCCCTGACAGGCCGGCTTGCGATGGACGGGTGTCCGAAAGTGCATATGGAATGGTTTAAGCCTGGTACGGGCCCGACGGAGTATTGCACGGCCCATGTCCTGCTGGCTGTAGATAAGCGTAGCGGCCGTCCCGCATCTTCGCGCACACCGGCAGAGCATGTGGAAGTCAGAAATTTCGTGGACCTGCCACCGAGATATAACGAATGGATGACGAAGGCGGGCCTCCGCCCTCTGCCGACTTTATTCGATATTGCATCGATATCCGGGCCGGACAATACCGCATCCGCAGCGCATTTAACCATAACCGCCCCCGAAAACAGCATGCGACTGATACAAGATCCGGAAACGCCCGCCGAAAATGAAACGCTGGCGCTGAAAGCAACCATGGACACTCGAGCCACCCAACTTCTATGGTATGTCGACGGCCGCCCCTTCCAATTAGTGAACTATCCCTATACCGCACGATGGCCTATTGAGCCGGGCCGCCATATGTTTCAGGTTCGACTGCCCAATACGCCCGTTGTCTCCGCGCCCATCCATGTGATTGTGGAGTAGGGACGAATCCCGGGCACGCCCTCACGCCAACAAAGTCGGCCTAATGGTTGCGGGCCAGAACCCGATGCAGTACCCGGATTACCACGGCACCTTCCGGAGCAAACTCTTCAATTCTTTCTACAGGAGCCAGGACAAACATACGTTCAGGCGATCGCCATGCTGCAAGATATTCCCTCTTCGTCAATACAATTCCGGGATCGCCGGGGAACGTTGGCGCCGTCCCATCTACGACCTCAACCTGCAAAGGCTGGTAAAAGTTCAGGGAATTGGCGGCTTCATAGTCTCCTACCACTACCAGGCGGTCTCCGTTGCGGGCTTCCCTTTCTATGGCAAGCGCAATTGTTTTCGATGAAATCAGACCTTCACATATTCTCAGGCTCCAGTGGGTCATACCGAAGATAACAGCCATCAATGACGACGAGGAATATTCCCCAAAAGGCCAGCCCGCGGAATGCCCATGACACCGGTTTGGATTTGTCATTATCATGCAGGGCGACACCAACGAATAAAGAAAGCGCGGGGATTGCAGGAAAAACGTAATGCTCCAATCGGGCTGAAACAGAGAAAAATCCCAGAATAACTATGGCCCAGGCTGACGCCAGCCTAAAAAGTATACGCTGACTTTCATCTTGATTCTTTCGTGCTCTTGCAAATGCTGCAGGCAGAAATGCCGTCCATGGGAAAAACCAAACGAGAATCAGAGCCCAGAAAACCGCAAGTGGGACAGATCCAACAGTTTCATGTTTTCCCAAAAAGCGCATGAACTGTTCCCCGACAAAGAAAAACTCAAGAAAACCTTTATTCTGAATTGCCGCGAGCCAGTGCCAGG
>JARRLM010000026.1:0-8673 GCA_037386985.1 Acidobacteriota bacterium
GAAATTTTGAATCTGCCCTTCAACCTCTTCAGACCGTCCTTCGGATTGAACCGGGATTTTCCCAGGCGAGGTTTGTATCCTTCTTTTAACGATTTTATTGTCATTTCCTTGCCTGTGGGCGGTTGACAAGCCAACGGAACGTACGGAAGATTGCACTACCAGTGAGTGTCATAATTCCTACCGACAGCAAAGCCATGTTCATAAACCCGTATCGCTCGGTGTGTGTAAATTCTGTCACAAATCGGTTGATCCGAAAGAACACTCCTTTAAACTATTTCGTACCGGGAAGGAACTCTGTGGCAGCTGTCATGAGGAACAGACAGATGCTCTGAATATAATTCCATCGGTAGAGCGGTTGAGGCCGGAGGCTCTGGTCGGCAAAGGTAAATATCTTCATGAACCGTTAGAAGAGGGACAGTGTCTTGACTGTCACAATCCGCACAGCAGTGATTACGAATTCCTTATTTCAACTGCAAATGTTTCAGAATTATGCCGTGAGTGCCATGAAATAAATGAAAGTGTAAAAAATCCTCATGAGCCCGTTGCTGAAGGCGAGTGCACCCAGTGCCATAACAGTCATAGCTCAAACTATAGATATTTGCTGATTAGCAATCAAAGACAGTTATGCTTCTCTTGTCATGAAGATACTAAAGCAGAGTTGGACAGGTCTGAATATGTTCATAAACCGGTAGTGGACAGGGAATGCGGGGATTGTCATGAACCCCACGGAAGTGATTATTACAGGCTGTTAGTCAAGCGATATCCGCCTGAATTCTATGCTCCATTCGATATTTCAAACTATGACCTGTGCTTCTCCTGTCACCGGGAAGATATTGTTTTAATTGAAGAAACCGAAAATTTAACTGATTTCAGAAACGGAGAAACGAACCTTCATTACCTGCATGTTAATATGCCGGAAAGGGGGCGCACCTGTCGTTCCTGTCATGCCACCCATGCAAGCAATGAGCCCAAACATTTGCGTAAACAGGTCCCTTTTGGAGGATGGGGTATTCCTATACTCTTAGAAAAAACTGAAACCGGCGGGGGCTGCTCTCCAGGCTGTCATGATGCCCGGGCCTATGACCGGATCAAACCGGTTATTTACACATCCGATAAAGACTTATAAGCATTTCTATCCTGCTGATAATTGGATTTGTGCATACATTCTCAAATTTCCGCGAAAACCTGTTAATACAGTAACATTCCAGCAGTATATTCAAGAACCGTTCACTTACATCATATCGTCAGATAAAAAGAATGCTTCGATATCGCAGGACATTTGAAAAACTGCAGCTTGCTTTCCTGTCAATCATCTGCTGTCTCCTTTGCAATAGGGGGATTATGGGATATCCTGGATCCCATGGGGGAGTTTCCCACTGAGTAATCCAGGAGGAGGCTGCCGTTGTCCAACAAGCTGGAAATACGCAATATGACCCGCCCCGAGGTTAACGACCTGGTAGATTGGGCTGCAGGGGAGGGGTGGAATCCCGGTCTTCACGACGCGGATCTCTTCTGGGATACCGACGCGGAGGCATTTGTCGCGGCGGATCTGGATGGTGAGATGATCGGCGGTGGCGCTATCACTTCCTATAGCGGAAAGTTCGGGTTCATGGGTTTCTTCATTGTCCGGCCTGAATTCCGTGGGCGGGGCTTTGGCAACCAGATCTGGCATGCCCGCCGCGACCGGCTTGTCGAACGACTTCAGCCTGGCGCTACCATCGGCATGGACGGGGTGTTCGATATGCAGGGTTACTACGCCAGGGGAGGCTTTGTATTTTCTCATCGTGATTTACGCTTCCGCCTGGAGATTTCCGAAGACGGGTTGCCGCTGGCGGACCCGGGTGACAGGGCAGCCATCATACCTTTGGCCGGAATACCCTTCGATGAGATTTTTGCCTACGATTGTTCCTGTTTCCCCGCCCCCCGGACGAAATTTCTCACGGGCTGGATTAGCCAGCCTGATTCACTGGCACTGGGATGCCGGAAAGATGGCCGGTTCAGCGGCTTCGGGGTGGCCCGGGCATGCGAGGAAGGCTTCAAGATCGGCCCCCTTTTTTCAGATGATATCCGGACGGCCGATGCGCTTTTTACCCATTTAGCGAAATTCGCAGCAGGCGGACCGCTTTACATCGACATGCCCGAGAATAATACGGCTGCGCTGGAACTTGTTCAACGGTACGGGATGACTGAAGTGTTTGGATGTGCCCGCATGTACCTTGGTCCCGTACCGGATATTGCGCACCAGCGCATCTTCGGTGTCACCACTTTTGAGCTGGGATAATGAATTCTCGCGACTTGACCGGTTACGGCGGAAAGCCTCCACGGACAAAATGGCCCGGTAATTCTCGTATTGCAGTACAGTTCGTGCTGAATATCGAGGAAGGCGCCGAGTCCTCCGTACTTCATGGCGACCCCGAGTCGGAGTCCTACCTGCATGAATTGCCTGGACGTCCAGCCCGTAGGGGAGATCGGGATTTGAGCGTGGAAAGCATGTATGAATACGGCTCACGAGCCGGCGTGTGGCGGATACTCGATCTGTTCCGGTCACGCAGATTGCCGTTAACAGCGTTTGTTGTCGGCAAGGCGCTGGAACTCAATCCCGAGATCGGTAAGACACTCACGGCCGATGGCCATGAAGTTGCCGGACATGGTTACCGCTGGATCGATTATGGCAATGTCCCTGAAGAGGAAGAGCGGGAACATATCCGGCTGACCATACGGGCCATCGAACGCATCTGCGGCAAACGCCCGGTCGGGTGGTATACAGGGCGGGTCAGCGCAAATACCCACCGTTTGCTAATGGAAGAAGGCGGCTTTCTTTATACTTCCGATGCCTACAACGATGACCTGCCCTACTGGCACAGTGTATTCCGTTCTCTGTTGGTAATACCATATACCCTGGTCACAAACGATGTCCGATATCTGTTGCCAACCGGTTTTTCCACCGGTGAGGATTTTTTTCATTTATTGAAGGATTCTTTTGACCAGCTATGGATGGAAGGTGAAAAGTGCCCGAAAATGATGAGCATAGGTCTGCATTGCCGTATCAGCGGCCACCCGGCCAGGGCTATGGCGCTGGCACGCTTTCTTGACTATGTGAACAACCGGGAATCCGTGTGGATATGCCGCAGGGAGGAGATAGCCCGGCACTGGCAGGTCGATAAAAAGAAGTAAAAAGACGGAATAAATTCCAAATTCTACTTTTTCATATTCGTGCCATTTGTCGTCTAGGATCGTTTGCGCCCTATGAACCGGACTGGCGCTCGGACAAGGTTACGCATCGATTTACAGCACTGGCGGCAGCATGAATGCCGGTCTGCAGCGCACCTTCAACCCATCCTCCAGAAAAAGAAACACTGTCTCCAGCTAAGTACACTCCCTTATCCCAGGCCGGATCGCCGGCCTGATTCTGCCGGGAGAGAATAACCTGGTCCGCGTATTGGCCCGGAGAGGCAAGGCTGAAAGCCCCATGGTAATGCGGCGTTCGCTCCCAGGAAATTGTAAATATTTCTTCGATTTGTGGCCGGATAAGGTCCGAGCCCATTACCTTTTCAAGAACTCTGAGGCATATGTCTACCTGCTGTTCCGGGGACATAGCCAGGAATTTCTGGGAGGAATCTTCCCATGTGTAGCTGAGACAGATAACGCCGGATTCCGAATCCTCGAAATCGAAGAAGTAGGTTCCCCTGGTTATTTCATCCGTGATGGTGCAGCGGGGGAAGTGGTCATCGTGTTTCCAGAAAGCCTTCCTTGTTCTTACAAACACTTTGCTTGAGCGGATGTAGTGCGCACGGCGGACTGCCTGCATCACATCGGGTGAAAATATCCCCGAACCGATATCGATACCGGCTTCGATGGCCGGGAAGGCGCAAGTGAGAATAGCGGCGTCAAACCGGTCCGTGTAGCCGCTGCGATCGGTTACACATACGCAGTTGCCGTCCAGGACGATAGAACGGACTCCCTGCCGCCACCTGTATTGATTCAGCTCCCGGACGCTCGTGATTCCGAAACGCCGGCACTCGCGTCGGGTGTTCCATAATCGAGCTGCCAGCTGCTCCACTCCGCCTTTGATGAGTTTCTGGTTTTTTTCCCATCGGCAGTTTACGATACGGAGAATTTCCAGGAAACTGAGATTATAAACAGAGTCAAATCCCCCTGTTCCCAATCCCAGAGATCCGAACAGGTCAATTTCCTTAGAATCCCAGCCGTTGTCCACGAGAGCCTGATAGAAAGTGACATCGGCGTATCGATCGATTTGTTTCTGCCAGAAACCCCGGAGGGATTCCGTGTCGAGTATTTTTTCCTGTTTCTCCACAATGAAGCGGTCTATCAGCTCGGCCCATTTTCTCGAAACCCGCTGCAATGGGAGCGGCAGTTCTCCTTCATTTCGGCAAAAATACCGCTCAGATTTCATGTACAGTATTGTGGGCACGACAAGCGGATCCGGAAATTTCTGTGTTTCCAGGTCGAATGTGTCCAGATAATGGTTCAGTGTGGCAGCGGTGGGAGGGAAACGCATTGCGCCGAGTTCGGCTATGGCATTCGGGTCCTTTGGGAAGCGGTAGGAGTATAGGCGGCCACCGATACGGTCTGAAGCTTCGTAGACAATCGGTTCGATTCCGACGCGGGCCAGTTCGAACGCAGCCGTCAACCCGGCTGCTCCTGCACCCACTATGGCGACCCTTGCCGGATATTGGAGCGGTTGTGCCGTCAAACCCTCCTTTCGGGATACGAGTTCCACATAATCGATGGGTTGCTCTGGAATATCGTAGGAATTCATATAGAGCGATTTCTTAAATTACAGATCCTATAACCATCTTCCGGCTGTGACTTCGCGCAGACTCTGTACTGTCTTGGGCCAAAGTATCTTAACACCGAAAGAAAAAGCGTAAAATTAAATATTAGGCCTCTAGTCACGACATGACTCAGCTGAGAGCAGCTTCGTCTGGCTGACAAAGAAGCGCATACAGAAGGAGGTTGAAATTATTAGTGCCGGGTACCGCGGGATTTTGAGTCCGGTACGTTTCATTTCGTTCGCCAAATGCCCCCGCCCATGAGGTACCAGTAAGTGGTCACCCAGTTTGACAGGAGCATGGAAAATCCGAAAAATATGCCCCCCACACTCATAAGCGCCCATCCTGAAACCACATTTCCATAAAAACACCCGTCAGCCAGCCCTGCACCGAGACCAAGGAGTATGCCCCCGGCAAAAGCGGCCAAAATCTGGCTGCGAGGTTTAGGCAGGAACTTGGCCTGCCCCGAGAATCGAGCCGATACCCAGGATCCCGGAATCAGCCCCGCCCAGAGCAGGATTATCCATAAAATGATCGGTCTTGACCGATGTCCCGGTTCATCGGAAATCTTTTTCAGCGTCTTGAGAGTAACAAGTAGATCGTTTGTCCATATCACGGGTGGATTTTTATCGGATACGAGCAGAATCGCAGAGGAAAGCCCGCCCGTTGTGCCGTGTGGATAATTATAGCCGCTCCTCGCAGCGCATAGATACGCCGGTACAGCCAGAATCCCGATGGCAATTCCGGACTTCCAGTGTTTCCACGATCCAGCCAGTGGAAATGAAAGGGCTCTCTTTGCGGAAGCATCCGGCCTTTTCCGGCGGGCAAAAAACAGGACCGCCAGTAACGTGAGGATCAGAAAGATCAAGGTGAGTATCCGGTAGGAAATTCCCGTCAGTGATGTCAGAGTGAACGGGCCGCCGTTGTTTGCCTTGATCTCGAAATCGGTCATCCATGTGTAGGCAGGGTTGAAGAAGCCGCACCAAACGGAAAGCAGCCCGATAGGCATACCGAAGATGGCGGCTAACGAATTGAGATTACCCGTTCCCGATTTATACAGGCAGCCCGTGATGCATCCCCCGGCCAGAACCGATCCCGCTCCAAAGATGAGCCCCCCCACAATGTTGTTGACCCAGTACAAAGGTCGGGGGTTGAGCGTTATCCAGCCGAAAAAATCGAGACAGGCGACTCCTGCCATGCACGTGATTATGCAGATCCAGATCCCATAAAGCTTGTCCCACGATCTGAAGACGAGGACTTCGCTGCAGCCCGCTGCACCGCATAGGTCGCCTTTTTGGAGAAAAAAACCGAAGAGGAAACCGATTGGCAGGGCCATAATTACCCAAAGCCCGGTAGCGGCGGAGATACCGATAGTTATTAAGAGAGCCGATGTACTGACGACTATCAGTGGTTTCTTGTTGATTCGCGTGCCTCCCATTTCCAGTATCAGGATCTCTAAGACGTTAATTAAGGCATAAACGGCTACAAAGCATCAAGCATGAATTGGCCCAACACGGGGATAGGGCGAATCAATCCCGACGGAACCCGCGGGTCCTGCTCCGCCTGCCACATGCGCCATAACTTCTCTCGAGCCCAATCCCGCATGCGGGAGAACGGCGGACGCTGTCACCTGTGTCCGGATCATCCGCAAAAAGAAGTTTACGACGAATCCAAGCATGGAATCGTCTTTGTGGGGTGGATTTCAACCGGACAGGTACCGGTGCATGGGGATCCGGCGGGATTAAGATTCTTCGTCGGCACCCTGCCTTTATGCATGAACCACATCAGTATGGATCTCATCCGCCGTTCTCAAAGATATTCTTTGAATTCAATACTGCATGTGGAGCCCCAAAAGAATTGCCGGCCGTCCGGGACGCCATGAAATTAAATGATTCCTTTTGTTTCTGCAGACTTGCTCCCCTGCATCTTTTTTCAGCGTATCTGCAGTTCTGCACCGGAACTGTAGGCGGCGAATTCGGGTGCGTACATGGGCTGCACTGTCGCGGGCGCGACCTTGAAGTCGCCGGCGGTCGCTGCCCGGATACGATATTTGAACGTATATTCCCCCTGGGGCAGCCGCTCGAAGAAGAAGTTGGTGCCGGAATCCCTTATCTCTTCATACCAGGATATCCCCAGATCGTACTTGTGCTTCGAGAGGTTCGAGGAAGGCTCGAAGCCTGCGCCGCGCGGATCGCGCAGGTGGACGTACTCCATAGGGTGTTTGCTGCTGAGGGAGAGGTGGACTTCGACCTCGTCGCCCGGCTGCAGCGAGGCCCCTTCCTTCAAAGGTTGCAGAGCGTATGCCTTCCCGTCATGCACGCGTTTGAAATAGGCGCGTGAGAGCTCGAGGTAATCTCCCTTTGCTTCTTCCGGGAGTTTCTCTGTTGAAAAATGCCAGGTAGCTGACGCGAACAGATGACCGTCGCTCGATTTTTCGACAGTGACAGTGGATGTCGTTTCCGGATCGATCTTTTCTCCAGGGATGACGATCTGGTTTTTCTTTCCCGTGTATTTATCCGGCTCGAACACGAAGGACGTTCTTTGATTGCCGACCGTGACGGTCGCGTCTTCGCGAATTCCCAACTGCCCGGTTTCCTTGAGGTAATGCGCGAGGGAATAGGTGACTTCGGCGGTGGCGCGGGTGGACTTCCAGTGGTTCATTTTCTTGTTGAGGAAAATCCACTGCACCAGTCCGTCCAGTTTGGAATCATCCGGAATCAGCTCCATTTCAGTTCGGACGGCGAAGGCGTGTGTTTCGATGGTGTCGTTGTACCATAGCCAGGCGCGGTCTTCGGGAGCCCAGAAAGTGCCCTGGTCTTCCGCCGTTTTGGCCGAATCCATGACGCTTTCCCAGACGAGCATGGCGTCTTGAGGGCGGTCCATCCGGTTCAGGGTGAGCGCCAGGTAGCCCTTGAGATAGGGGCTGTGCGATCGCCAGTGTCTGAAGCTGAACTCGAGCATGGACGAGCGTTCTTCCGGCGTGAAGGAGCCTTCATACCAGGAGCTTTCGGGATAGTTCGAAAGAACGTAGTTGATGAAGGTGACGAACTCCCAGCAGCAGTCGCGTTCGACCATGTCCCGGACGATGTCGTCGAGGTAATGACGGTGGGTATATTGCCAGGCTTTCTGAACCATGTCGCGGGGGACATCGACACCGAATTCGAGCGCTTTGGAGAAACCGTTCAGGATATAGAGAGTCATATAAGGCGACGGAGGCCCTCCGGGAAACCAGGGGAAGCCGCCGCTTGAGGTCTGCATCTGGTGCAGTTTGGACAGGGATGCGGCTTGCTGGGCTTCGGCAACGCGGGAGTCGAGCACTTTTATAAGGTCGGCGTCCGTATTATTGCCTCCCTGGGCCATCCGGAGCCAGGGCGTTTCTTCGAGAGCCATTTTGCGGTTGGGGTCGGAATCGTTCCACTGCTCGTATTGGGTTTCGCGGGAGGAAAACTCCCGCGCCATCCGTTCGACGGCTGGGTACTGCTCATATAGAGAAGAGAGGATGCCGGTGGAGAGGAAACGGTTGAGAGTCTGCTCGGTGCATTCGTAGGGATAGTTGACGAGGTAGGGGAGGGCGGAGAGGACGGAATAGAAGAGCTGGGCGTCGAGCGTGACGACCATCTGCTCGTCAATCCGGGTTGGATCGTCGTAGCGTGCCAGATCTTCGAATCGAATCACGCGTTTGCCTTCGCCTTTGAGAGTGACAAACCGGGACTGCATAAGGTGCATGCGCCCGGGGAGAATGGGGATGGGGCGGAGCTCGCCGTCGGAGAAGCCGCCGGAGACGGCAGTGACTTTAAATGCGATCTGTCCCACTTTGGACGGCGTTGTGACAGGGAAAGTCAGGTTCGTGCTGCCGCCGGCCGTGACGGTGAACGGCTTC
>JARRLM010000027.1:0-10212 GCA_037386985.1 Acidobacteriota bacterium
CAAGCACGGGTGTGCGCCCTTCGGCAATGCCAAGGCCCGATGCGTTGTCTGGACCTTTCCGGACCCGGTTCCGATCCACAGGGACCCGCTGTATACACCCCGATTTGACCTGGTTGAAAAATATCCGACCTACGCTGACCGGAAGGCATTCTGGCGGCTGCCAACCCGCTACCACTCCATTCAGAAAAATGACCATTCGAAAAAATATCCTCTGGCATTTATCAGCGGACGGCTGACCGAACACCAGGGCGGAGGTGCCGCCACGCGTTCCAATCCATGGCTGGCCAAACTGCAGCCGGAAATGTTCGTGGAAATCAATCCGGCAGATGCCAATAATGCCGGCGTTCGTCAGTGGCAGTATGTCTGGCTGGAGGGCGCCGAGGGCGGTCGCATCAAGGTTCGAGCCATGGTCACTGAGCGGGTCGGCCGGGGAGTGGTCTGGACGCCGTTTCATTTCGGCGGCTGGTTCGAAGGCAAGGATCTCCTTGACCGCTACCCCAAAGGGTGTGCGCCGTATGTTCGTGGAGAAGCCTGTAACACCGCCACCACATACGGGTATGACTCGGTGACCCAGATGCAGGAAACCAAAGCCACATTATGCCGGATCAGCCCGGTTTGAAAGGAGTAACCCGAAATGGCACGAATGAAATTTTTATGTGATGTCGAACGCTGCATCGAGTGCAATGCCTGCGTTACGGCATGCAACAACGAACATGAAGTTCCATGGGGGATGAACCGCAGACACGTCGTCACCCTCAAAGACGGCGAGCGCGGCGAAAAATCCGTATCCGTAGCCTGCATGCATTGTACGGATGCTCCCTGTGCCGCCGTCTGTCCGGTGGACTGTTTTTACACCACCGATGACGGCATTGTCCTCCATGACAAGGATCTGTGCATCGGATGCGGATATTGTTTTTATGCCTGTCCGTTCGGCGCTCCGCAATTTCCGCAAAAGGAAGCTTTCGGGGTACGCGGTAAAATGGACAAGTGCACGTTTTGTGCCGGCGGTCCACTGCCCGACAATTCCGAGGCTGAATACCGCAAATACGGCCGGAACCGTATTGCCGAAGGCAAACTGCCGCTGTGCGCCGAAATGTGTGCCACCAAATCCCTGCTGGCCGGTGATGGGAATATCGTATCCGAAATTTATCGGAAACGGGTTTTCGGCCGAGGCGGTCGTCCTTTAACCTGGAGCTGGAAGACGGCTTATCCAATCAAGGAGAAGGATTAATGAAATTCAAAATATGGATCACGGCTGCGGCCTTAATGGCAGGAGTCCTATGGGGCTGCTATGAATCGCCGGATATCGCCATTCATGAGCCCGGGGTTTATAAAGGCAAACTAGATCCGCTTCTGGCCAAAGAACGACAGCCTGAACAAAAGAAACTTTTGGTCGAACGTTTTTATGAGGTGCAAACAGATCGATAGCTCGATCAATATTCATTGAAGCATCGGAGGAATTTAAAATGCTGCATAAAATGTTGACCATCGCCCTGCTGGTCGTCATGCTGGCGGTCGGTTGCAGCCGGATTCACGAGCCCTGGGTACAAGACAACGATCGATTGTTACAGGAGAGAGCGCGGTCATCCGAACAAACACAGGCACTGCAAAATCGCCTGTTGGCCGTGCAAACCGATCGCTGAGAATTTTGCGGCTGTCCATGGATCCCCGGTTGATCCTGAGATGGGGCCATGACGTGTCGCATGACAATACTGCCGTCGTTTATTCGATTATACATTTAAAGGAGGAAAGATATGTCGTCCCATAATGGCTCTGCATCGCCATCACCACCCCGGCCCGTCAGGCCGGTTCGGATGGTGCTGGGTACTATGTTCCTATTGGTGGTCGCCGGCATTTTGCTGGCTGGTGCGCAAGCTAAAAACAACCCTAAGGTGCTGATCCAGAACAGCGGACAAAACTGGCGCGAGATTCGCAACGGACCGCTGGCAAATATCGCCCCCTGGGTCCTGGCTGCGGTTTTGGCCGTCATCGGACTTTTTTACGTGGCCGCGGGGACGGACCGCCTGGAAGAACCGCGATCCGGAGTTCTAATTCCGCGTTTTTCACTGGCCGAACGGAGTTTGCAGTGGGTAACGGCTGTTCTGTTCATCATGATGGCGATTACCGGTTTGAGCATGCTCTTCGGACGTGCGGTTCTCATCCCGGTTTTCGGCTATTCAGGGTTCGCAAGCTACATGCAGGTCGGTAAATTGGTTCACAACTATTGCGGGCCCATTTTTCTGGCGGGTGTTGTGATAGAAATTATCGTCTGGATCAAGCATAACATTCCTAAAGGAATGGATCTGATATGGTTTAAAAATCTAGGCGGCATGATCGGTAAGGGGCCGCGGCCCCATTCCGGAAAAGTCAACGGCGGCGAGAAAGCCTGGTTCTGGATCGTGGTCATTGCCGGACTAGGGATCGGCATCACCGGCCTAATTCTAGATTTTCCGAACTTCGGCCAGAGTCGGCTGACCATGCAGGTTGCCCAAATCATTCATGCAATCCTGGCAATTCTGTTCATTGCCGCCTCCTTCGGTCACATTTATATCGGAACCATTGGTGCGGAAGGCACATTCGAAGGCATGTGGTCGGGGAAAGTGGATGCATCCTGGGCTAAACAACACCAGGATTTATGGTACGCGGAGAAAGTCGGCGAGAAAATCGGCTCGGAATCCGTAGCCTGACGGGGTGGAATGATACATTATGTATCGGCGTCGGATTGGCCTCCTGAATTAACCTGGGCAATATTGACCGCCGATACGAAAGTTATTCCACCAATGATATTGTCGATTAGCATCGGAATAAAAACCGACCCATAACCGCAGCAATGGACGCGTTGCCGGAGACCAGAGCATAAAGAGCGTTCACCTATCCCGCGATGATATAAGCGAAACCGCTTCAACAATAATTTTCAATCGCGTCAGAGTTGGGAGGAATAGAATGGGTTGACCCATTTTCGAAATTCCTCATTGGCCCATTTCATAAAAAACTACACCATAGAAAATTGGGGAATTGTTATTCAAAAAATAGGAAAGCATGAGATATTAATTCGCTCGTCCACGGCTGTGAAGTATTATCTTATAGATAAAATCGTGCAACGATTTTATGAAACTCCCGCCCCGCTGAAAGCTGGACGGGATCTAATAAATGAAAGGCTAAAATTCCTATCCCCGCAGCCCTAAAGACGGGATTTTCGCTCCGCTTCAACACGCTTTTGGGGTATTTTGGAATTTTTACCACAACCCTCCAGGCTGTGGTACCGCACTTTCGCTTTAAAAAGGATCTTATACTTCATTTGAATTCAGCCCGTGCTGCAAGCAGCGGGGAATTCAAATTTAAAGATGAAATCTGTTCCGGATATACTTCCTGTTATTAAAATAATTTTCTGTTCAGGCGTCAATTTTAGCAAGGCGCCCGGAAAGGAGGAAAAAATGAGACGGGTGTTTTTGGGAAGTCTTGTTACAGTTGTTTTTTCAATTCTCTTTCTCGCATTTTTTACCAGAAACGCGAATGCGATTCCGGCATTTGCAAGAAAATATAAAACCTCCTGCGTGTTATGTCATGCGCCGTTTCCGCGATTAACTGCAATGGGGGAAGCATTCAGACTGAATGGATATAAACTACCGCAGGCGGATGAAATCTACGTGAAAGAGCAGCCGGTTTCCATGGGCGCTGAAGCATACAAGAAAGTATTCCCCGAAGCGATCTGGCCTTCCACTATCCCCGGCATACCGCCCCTTGCCGTTCGTATTATCGGAGATGCTACTTTTCATCCCTTCGGCGATCAAACAAATCGCAGTGAATTCAACTTTCCGGGGGAGTTCACGATCCTTGGTGCGGGCGCATTTGGTGAAAATTTTGCTTTTTTCGCCGATCTCGGGTTCGAGAAGGAAGATGATGGCAGTTACTCGACAAATCCTCGGGCATGGCTGATGTGGCAGAACCTTTTTTCAGGGCTTATCGGGGGACATCATCTCAACTTAAAAGCAGGCAATGTAGGCCGGCACACCATTGCTCTGCCGAACACCAGAAATGAAAACAGTTTTACAGTAGAAGACTACCTTTACGTCACCGAACTCGATCTGGACAACGAACCCGGCTTTCAGGCGGACGGGTACGGTCGGCATTGGCGATATGGTGTCGGCATTGTTGAAACGGATACGGAAAACAGCAATAAGGACTATTATGGGACCTTTTCCTTAAAATTCGGCGGGCTCGGATACGACGGTTCCGGGGGAAAGTCCGAAGCCGGAGGGGTCGGTACCACTCCATCGGGATACTGGCGGGATGATTCGGTTCTTTTCGGAGGGTTCGCTTACCGGAGCCATATCGGCGTGAACGCCGACCCGTATGATCGAATCGGTGGAGATGTCCGGATCAACTATAAGGACCTTTCTCTCGCCGGCGGATACATCCATGGCAGCAATGACCAATCCGAAGTCAATAAGGATATCTGGTTTGGCGAAGCGCAGTATTTTGTTTTACCATGGATGGTGCCGTACCTCAGATATGAGAACCTTTCCGCAACAAAAACTGTCGATGACGGCGATCAGGAGAGATTTGTCGTGGGCTCGGCGCTGCTTCTGCGGGCCAATATCAAGTTTAGTGTGGAAGGGGAGTTTTATACGAAGAATGAACCGATCGAAGCTAAAGGCGGAGACGCAAAGGATGCCGATCAGATCTTCATTCAATTGGATTGGGCGTTTTAAAAAGGAGGGATTTGTTATGACGAGATCAGTGAAAAAAGTATTAACGTTTGGATTATTCTTGGGAGTCACCCTGTTCATTTTCTCACTGAGTATTGCTGCTCAGGCACCACAGGCTAAAGCAGGGCAACAGGGGGGAATCATCAAGGGAACAGTGGATTCCCCCTATGTAAGACTGTTTCCGGCGCTGGTATACATCGACCATGTGAACGGATCGTTTCCGCCCCCCAAAGTAAATCCTCATATGAGTCAGAAAGGCCTGGTTTTCAGGCCTCACATTCTCCCGGTACTAAAGGGCTCCACGGTTGATTTTACCAATGACGATACCGTGAGACACAACGTGAACTCGCCTCCCGGATCGGCTGACCCCTTTAACCTCGGGATATACGGTCCCGGCGTCAAAAGGAGCTACAAATTCGATCATCTGGGAGAGGATCCCCTTCTTTGCAGCGTCCATCCTGACATGAGCGCTTTTGTGATCGTTTTACAGAATCCCTATTATGCGCTGAGCGACAGCGCAGGAGCCTTTGAAATAAAAAATGTGCCGGCAGGAACGTATCAGCTGAAAGTCTGGGACGAAAAAATCAAAGGGGCTCCGCAGCAGGTGACCGTGGAAGCGGGGAAAACCACAAGCGTGGAATTTAAGGGACTGACCAGGAGATAGACGCACAACAGAAGACGGGGGGGTATGATCGTTCAGAGACGAAGAGGGCTGGTGTTTGTTATCATTTTATTTTGCCTTTTTGCTTTGCCATGCCTTGCGGATGAAATTCAGTTTCAGAATCAAAAAGGTTCTCAGACCGGGGTCGTCGTGGGGGAGGATAATCAGAGCATCACGATCCGATTCCCAAAATCGGCGATAAAATCCGTGAAAAAGACCGCTGACGAATCATCGACGACACGTTCAGACCAGGTTGTCTGGGAAGAAGGCAAGGATTATCTGATACTGAAAATTCCGCGCCAAAGTATCCGGATCGTCCCGCAAAAGACGCGGGCATTGGCGCCATCTATGACACAGAAATCGGCATCCATCGATCTTTCTCAAAAAGACGAAAAGGCTACCCTATCCGAAGAGCCACCCGAGATCGTCGGAAAAACCGGGACCGAACACTTTTCCGGTTCTCCGGCGAAAATGTATGCCCAGCAGGAACTGCTGAAGGAAGAAATGGGCAGTGTTGAAGGGGTGATCCTGTGGCGGAATGAACCTTTGAAGAATCGCAAAGTAAAAATCGTTCTCGAAAGGTATACGGGGTTTTCCGTGGCGGCTCTCAAGCAATGGTTTGCGGCCGACAAAGAAAAATCTTTAAAGAACGGAATTGTACTGGAGACCCAATCCGATGCCAAGGGACGTTATGTTTTTCATGAAGCCCCCCCGGGATATTATCGGCTGTACTGGATGCCAGATGCGAAAACAGGATGGATTCGCCGGCTTCGGGAAAAGCCGGACATTGAAGTCACGACCGGGAACCTGACCGTCGAGAATGTCCCGGAGAAAAGAAAATAGGAAAGGGATTTTTGTTGCATGGAAAATGATCAAGGGAAATACAGTTTTATCAAAGAGATGCTTATCACCATCATTATCGGGGGTTCTCTGGGAGTGTTGGTTCTGGTCATCGCCGAATTGATCGCCCAATATTTAAAGCAGCATTGAGACAGACAAGAGAAATTCGGCAAAAGACAATGGTTTTGCGAGGGAACCAACATACGCGGAAGTTAAAGATAAACGGCCCTATTTTATTATTTTGGGTCTAAATTTAAAATTTCCAAGCACCTAATTACAACACTTCATATGGAGATGATAAATTGACTGAAAATCGATACTCAAGACGTGATTTTTTGAATCACCTCGGCTGGTTTGCCACCTTGGGAACTTTCGGAGGGATGACGGCCGCCTCCGCGCGCTATTTGATTCCCAATGTCCTTTATGAACCTCCGAAAGAATTTAAAATCGGAAGAATAGATAATTATCAGGAGGGTGTAGACTTTCTTTCCGATAGAAGGATCTTTGTGGTGCGTAAGAAAAATCTTATCAAGGTGATTTCCGGCGTATGCACGCATCTCGGGTGCACGGTGAATTGGGTCGTCGCACGCGACAGGTGGGAATGCCCGTGCCATGGAAGTATATTCAACCCTGACGGCACGGTGTTCAGAGGACCGGCCCGCAGGCCGCTTCCCTGGTATGAGGTGAGTCTCACTCCGGACGGCAGGCTCCTGGTCGATGAGCAGCGGATCGTCCCCTTCACGGAGACGCTCTCCGTCAAAACATAGCAGGTGTTGTCCATCAACTTCCGGAATTGCATCACGTCCTCCGGTTAAGGAAATTGATGCCATGAAGAGCATACTGAAAGATATACTGTTTGAAAATCCCATCTGGAAATCCATTGTCAGGGAAGACATCCGTCCCAGCGAATGGCTCAAAACAAAGACATTGGGATTGGGTCTGATCAATGTCTTCCTGTTCGTCATTCTGACGCTGACCGGCATCCTCTTGATGTTCTACTATGTTCCCGAGACGGGAAAGGCCTACCAGTCCATGAAGGATCTCGAGTATGTCATCAGCTTCGGTATGATCATCCGGAACATGCACCGGTGGGCCGCCTATTTGATGATTATATCGGTGTTTTTGCATTTCAGCAGGGTTTTTTATATGGCCGAGTATCACAAGCCCCGGCAATTTAACTGGGTGATCGGTCTAATGATGCTGATCTGCGTCCTGATCATGGGCAATACCGGATATCTTTTGCCGTGGGATCAAAAATCCTACTGGGGAATGACGATTCTCTCAAATGTAATTTCCTCGATACCTGTTATCGGAGGAAAGCTTAAATATCTGGTGTTAGGTGGAACCGAAGTGGGCCAGAACATACTGACCCGTGCATTTGACATGCATGTCAAAGTGCTGCCGCTGGTTCTGGGTTTCTTAATGGGAATTCATTTCTGGAGAATCCGAAAGGACGATATCCTGGCCGGATCATTTCTCCATGAGAATCCCACGGCTCCCGCAGCAGAGAACAGTCCCGGGTCCGATGTCCCTCAGGGACAAAATGATATCGCATGGTCGGATATCATCACCCGCGAATCAAGCAAGTGCCTGCTGATCCTGGCGATCGTCATGGGGATATCGTTGCTGCTCAACGCTCCCTTGGAAGAGATGGCCACTCCTTCGGTCACACCCAATCCGGCCAAGGCGCCCTGGTTTTTTCTGGATCTTCAGGAACTGATATCATGGGGCCCTCCGTTCTGGTTTGGCATCGTGGTGCCGAGTGTCGCAGTTCTTTTTCTTATGTTGGTCCCCTATTTGGATCAAGCTCAAACGGGAACCGGACAGTGGTTTCATCCCAGCCGGCGCATTCAAAATATCCTGTTTACCGCGTTCGTCACCATCATTATCGGTCTTATTATTATCGGGAAATTCATGCGGGGTCCGGGCTGGGTCTTTTATTGGCCATGGCAATCCTGGCCATCGCCTTAAGCAAAAGCTTTTTGAGATCGAGCTGAGGTTAATATGAAAAATCCATTCCAAAAGATCTTTCCGCTGTTGGCCCTGATTGTTTTATTCCTGTTTGTGGGGCAACTGTGGAAGAATTACCATCCTTCTTATCTAAAGTATCAAAAAGAGTTCAAAAAGCTTTTGATACAAAAAGCCGGCAAGGATCACAAACCGATTGATTTTAAATTCGGCGTGAAGCAGCGGTGGATCAAGGATCTCGACAGGGCAGACCGATGCGAAACGTGTCATCTCGGGGTTGACGATCCGCGATTTAAAGATGCCCCGAAACCCTACACAACCCATCCGTATGCGGACAGGCATTCCTTTGAGAAATTCGGTTGCACGATCTGCCATGACGGCCAGGGCATGGCAACGACGCTCAAGGACGCCCACGGGCCTGTTGATAACTGGTATCGCGCCATCTTTCATGACGATTTTATGGAAAATTCATGTTCCCGGTGCCATGGGAAGTTCATACAGACCCAAGCGCCGATTTTTGCCAAGGGTCGATTGACGTTTAACGAGGATGGATGCCGCGGCTGCCATGTGCTCAAGGGAACGGAAAGGATTAGGGTCGGCATGCCCCTGAACGATATGGCACAAAGAGTTAAACCCGATTGGCTGTACCGCTGGCTGCGGAATCCCAAAGCGTATCTGGCCCGCACACGGATGCCCAATTTCAAGTTTTCGGAGCAGGAAGCCTCGGACATCGCCGGTTTTATCCTCCAGGGCCCTAAAGCCAAGGGGATGGAGCCGAAAGGATCCGCCAAACAGGGCAAAACGCTTTTTTTGGAATCCCGTTGCGTCAGCTGCCATTCGATTGAGGGCAGGGGGGGTGATATCGCTCCGGAACTTTCCAGGATTTCATCCAAGTTGTATCCAGAGAGAATGGTCCGCATCATCCAAAATCCCCATAAACTCTGGTCCAGATTTCAGATGCCCATTTTCGGTTTTTCAAACGCGGAAATTCAGAACATCGTCACATATTTTGTCGAGGAATACATTGATCTGGGCTTGACCCAAAAGGAGGTCGCCCGAGAAATCCAGCTCGTCGAAAAAGCAGACAAGGCACGGGGACGGCAACTCATCGAAAAGTACAGCTGCACCGGCTGCCATACCCAATTAAAAGGCGTCAAAGATCGCGGCGAAATCGGTCCGGAATTAACAACCATCGGATCCGTTCATATTGCCCATCTTGATTTCGGCGATATACATGTCCCGCTGCAAAACCGCACGGTGTCCAACTGGCTTTACAATAAAGTATTAAACCCGAGACTCTTCAAGGACGGGTTAAAAATGCCCGATTTCTCCTTCAACGATTCTAACGCCGAAGCTGTGACCACCTACCTGATGAGCTTGAAAATCGAGGAAACGCCGCCTTCCTATTCTCGGGCATTGGGAGAGCCGCCTTCAACATATGCGCCGCAGGGTGAGTTCGGAAAAATTCTGGACAAGTACAGATGCTTGGTCTGCCACACTATCAATGGAAAGGGCGGCACCATGGCGCCGAACCTTTCCCAGGAAGGCAGCCGCGTCAAAAAGAAGTGGCTCGAACATTTCATGAAAGCGCCTGATACCATTCGTCCTATTTTGCCGGAACGAATGGTGGTCTTCAAAATTCTGAATTCGGAAGATGAAGCCCTTTATGACTATTTTAAGACGACACTGGTGGACAACAGGGTCGAGGATCTGACGGAACGTGTCAAGAAGATGGATTTGAACGATCCAAAGATGATCCTTTTGGGTAAAAAGCTCTATTACGAGAAATATGCCTGTAATGCCTGTCATGAGATCAACCTCAAAGGAGGCCTTATCGGACCGGACCTCACGAAAGTCGGGCATCGGCTCAGACCGGAATGGATCGTTTATTATCTTTACAATCCCAAAGCATTTGTAGAACGCTCCGTGGAGCCGGTTTACAAACTGACGAATCGAGAGATTGAGGGCCTGGCAGCATTTCTTATCCATCGGAAGGAGGAAAGATGATGGTACGGTACTGGCAGAACCTTGTAC
>JARRLM010000028.1:0-8404 GCA_037386985.1 Acidobacteriota bacterium
CATCCTGCTTGAACGCAGGGGAAAAGCGTTTTACACCACAGCAGCCCGTGAGACCAAAAGTGAGGCTGTCCGTAAAATCTTCACCACGATGGCCGAAGAGGAGGAGGATCATATTAAGTTTCTCTCCAGGCAATTTGCCGAGTTTCAAAAAAACGGTAAATTTGCAGCCAACGACATAACAAGCCCCGTAGATGATGCCGATGCAGCCAAGATTCTGAGTAACCAGGTGAAAAAAGAGATTTCCGCCGCAGGGTTCGAAGCTGCCGCCATCTCGGCTGCCATCGATTTCGAAAACCGTGCCATCGAGGTGTATCAGAAAAGAGCTGATGAATCCGAAGATACTAACGAGAGGGAAATGTACCAGATGTTGGCCGACTGGGAAAGGACCCATCACCGCCTGCTGTACAACCTCAACGAAGATTTAAAGGAAGAGGTCTGGTACGACAATAATTTCTGGCCCTTTTAATTATCGGATTCTTTAAAAGGTACAAAACAGGAATCATTCCTTATTCACGGAAAGACACCATCTTTATGTCTAAAAATCTGTATCTGACCACCACCGGTCCGCTTGCGGGTAAAAGCGCCATAATCCTGGGATTGATGTCCGGTCTTCTACGGGAATTTCGTCGTGTGGGATACTTTCGCCCAATCGGACGCAGCGATCAAAGTGAGGAATATCCCGATCCTAACGCGTACCTTGTCTGTTCCGTTTTCGGCCTTGACTGTGATCCTAAATCGGTAGTGGGTATTCAAGGGCAGAAGGCAATGGAGATGATCACCCGGGGACGCCAGGCTGAGATGATGGAAGAAATCCTCGCTGCGTACAAGGCTTTCGAAAAAAACTGGGACTTTGTATTGGTGGAAGGGACAAATTACCAGGGATCCAGCACTGCTTTCGAGTTTGAGATCAATGTGGAGGTTGCCCGCAATCTCGGCGCTCCCGTACTCCTTCTGGTGAGTGGCAGGGGCCACAATGCTTCCGAGATTTACGAGAATACGTGCATGAGCAAGGAGGAGTTTGAAGATCGGGGCTGCGACCTGCTGGGCGTTGTTGTCAACAGGGTCGAAAGGGAGAGCTTCGAAGAAACATTGAAGTTTCTTTCCAAAAGACTACCCGAGCATGGAGTCCCCTTCGCAGGGGCGATACCTGAGGATTTAATTCTTGCCAAGCCGAGAATGGACGAAATTGCAGCAGCCCTAGGTGCAGAAATTGTCTATGGGGCAAAATATCTGGACAACCTGGTGGACAGCTTCCGAATCGCATCGATGCAGCTGCCTACCCTACTGGAAAGAATCGGTCCGGGCTCCCTCATTATTGCTGCCGGGGACCGGGCGGATATCCTGCTTGGAGCGATAGCATCTCAAATGTCCAACAGAATGCCGAAGCTGGCAGGGGTGCTGCTCAGCAGCGGACTTCGCCCCAGCAAGACTATCGATCGACTTATAAAGGGAATGATGGGGATTCAGCTGCCCGTACTTGCAGTCAATACAGGCACCTATGAGACTGCTATCAATGTCAGCCGCGTCACCGCATCCATCATGCCCCGAAGCTACCGGAAAATCGAGACGGCTCAGATGCTTTTCGACGAACACTTGAACATGGATGTGATCCTCAAGGGTGTTATGGCCAAGCGCCAGAAGAGAATTACTCCGAACATGTTTATTTACAACCTTCAGGAACAGGCACGTTCTGACAGGAAGCGCATCGTTTTACCGGAAGGAGCCGAAGACAGAATCTTGCGGGCAGCGCAGATTCTCCTGGGTCGAAAGATCGTGGACCTCACCCTCCTGGGCCGTGAGGAGGAAATACGGAACAGGGCGGAACAACTCATGGTGGATCTGGAGAATGTTGAGATCATTAATCCGATAACATCCCCACACCTCGAGGACTATGCAGTTGAATACACGGAGCTTCGAAAACATAGGGGTGTCACCCTAGACATTGCGAAGGAGACCATGCAGGACCCGTCCTATTACGGGACAATGATGGTGTATAAACAAGATGCGGACGGAATGGTGTCCGGATCCACGAATACGACAGCGCACACCATCCGTCCGGCTTTTGAATTCATCAAGACCCAGGAGGGGGTCAAGATTGTTTCGAGCGTCTTTTTCATGTGTCTGGCGGACAGGGTCCTGGTTTACGGTGACTGTGCCGTCAATCCAAATCCGACTGCAGAGGAACTGGCCCAGATCGCCATTACCAGCGCAAACACGGCAAGTTCTTTCGGTATCGAACCCCGAGTGGCGATGCTTTCCTACGCGACCGGCAAGTCGGGCAAGGGTGCGGAGGTCGACATGGTAAAGGAAGCCACGAAAATCGCGCGCGAAATGCGCTCTGACTTACCCATCGAGGGGCCGCTTCAGTACGACGCTGCGATCGACATATCGGTAGCCAGGACCAAACTGCCCGAAAGCAGCGTCGCCGGCCGCGCAACAGTCTTCATTTTTCCGGACCTGAACACCGGTAATAATACATACAAAGCGGTACAACGATCCTCCGGCGCCATTGCAATAGGGCCGGTACTTCAGGGTCTGCGCAAGCCGGTCAACGACCTGAGTCGTGGCTGTATGGTTCCTGATATCGTCAATACCGTGGCGATTACGGCAATACAAGCGCAGAAGGCCGGTCGAAAGTAACACTTCAAGCCGATAGGATTTCCTGACTGATCGATTTCAGGCAAAAAGTTCTGATGGAACTATATAGTGTTTAACGCCGGGATTTGGATATTGGCGTTCCTCAAAATGCTAGCGCGGACACAATCCTCCTATAAGTGGGCCAATTGTTTTGGATATTTGGCTCAGCTATAGGTTCCAACAGGAATTACCGGATGTCACCGGGCTGCTGAAAACAGCGGAGCGTCCCCGGATTGCTGCAGCCGCAAATTACAGCTATGGAACGTTTGGCGGTTTTCCTTTGCCCTGGGGCGGTTTTTTCCCACCCTGGTAATCCGACATCTTCAGATGAGTCAGAGTATGCACGTAGCGCAACCTGCCGTTTTCCACACGGAACAGGTGGCTATCGGGCGCGCCGCTGCCACCGGTCGGACTTCCAGCGCCAAAAGTACAGTACACTACAACCGATCCAATCACCTCATCCACCACAAAACGGCGGTTGGCGATATTGACTCCAGCCGGAACGCCGACCTCGCAGCTGTCATTGGGCGAGCCTGAACCGGTGTGGGCGCCCCCTTCGGTACGGACACAGGGAAATCCCCACGGCACCAGATCGATTTTTCCTTCCAGGAAAGCGTCGAGGTAAGCCGTTGCCGCCGCCACCAGAGTTCCGCGCGAATCGCGTTTTTCAGCGGGTATGGGTCCCCAGTCTTCTGTTGACGAATACTTCAGATAGGAATCGGCATCAAACAGCCAGTAGCCGGTAGTGGTCCATATCGTCTCCACTTCGGCGATCAGGCCATGATTGACACGCAGGCGCGTGCCAAATACATACGGATTTTCCTTGTCCGTCACGATCACTTCGGTAAAGGTCTGACACGAGTCCACATCGAACAGGCTGAAGTGATGGCGTATGTTTAAAGCTTTACTGACAAAACCCTCGTTGATGTTGGCAGGTGCGATGTTCTCAATATAGCCCACGCCATTAGCAAGCGGAAGGATGGATAAATCGCCCTTGGTCTGGGCATCGATGTAAAGGTTAACCGCCTCCTGCAGCCCTCCGCGCGTGCAGGAAACTTCTGCATAGCTCATCATAGGTATAAGCAACATGCTTGAAAACACAAGCAACATTAAAGTGATACGTTTCATTGAACTCCTCCTCTGGTTATGGCCGAATAGGTCGAATCCGATGCTATTTGGGCTGAATCCTCCTACATTATTTATGCGCTAGGCTTCAATATTAAATAATATTTCATAGAAGGAATGAAAGGATTATTTCCCTCGTTAAATAACACCAAGTTCAGGTTAGGAACCCTATGCTCCCATTGGGAATCTGGGGATCGGGCTCCAGACTGCCATACTTTTCTAATAGAAGTATGCGGGTGCTATCCATGACTTGGGAATTACCCTCAACGAAAGTCAAAAAACGACTCACTTTGCCAATTACTTATGAAAAAATTTTGCTACCCCCTAGAACCTTTTTAACACTCGATCGTCTACAATCATGGCATGACTATCTGGAGGAGGAATGGAGCCATCTGATGATGAGCTTGTCTATAGGATCAGAATTCATGATGAGGAAGCGTTTGAGCTGCTGTTTAAACGCTACAAATCAATGGTTTATCGTTACAGTCATTATCTGACACTAAACAGTACGGAGGCTGAAGATCTTTTTCAAGATACTTGGTTTCGTGTAGTGAAGTATCTGCCTTCCTATGGAAAGATTGAAAGCATACATGCCTGGATTTGTAAAATAACTTCCAATCTTTATCGTGACCTTCTGAGAAAGAAGAAGTACCAACGCATTCTTTTCAAAGACAAGCCTTATACTTCAGTTACCAGTGATGAGAATGTCGAAAACGTTGTTTTGGAAGTAAAGGATCATGGCCGAAAGACTGAGGTGCGAATAGAAATGCAACGAGCGATTGCGCTGCTTCCATACCGCCAAAGGCAGGTTTTTATACTAAAAGAGATTGAAGGATTCAAACTATCAGAAATCGGCCAGTCCCTACAAATGCCGTTAGGCACCGTGAAGTCCCTCCATTACCGGGCAGTGCGGCATATGCGGAATGAGCTTTGTGACTTACAATTTAAAGGATGATGGATTATGCGGTGTCCACAAATTGAACGGATCTTGATCGGAAGGAATTGGGAACAATCAACCGCGATTTATGCGCAGATACAGACACATCTGAAACGTTGCCCACAATGTAGGCGATTTGCAGAAGAGCTTCAGATTCTGCGTATCGACGCTGCTGTGTTGGCTGCGACTACTGCTCCAGAAGCTCTTTCCAGTTCTGTTTTAAGCAAGTGCAAGTCAAAACTCCAGGAAAGCATTCAATCCTTCCCTAGACAGATTCCGGTTTGGGTTCGAACCTGCACCGGTCTCCTGTGTCTTCTGACTATGCTCTGGGCTTATCCCGTCATAAAGGACCTCGTGACGGAAAATAATGTCCACCCCAGCACAGGTCTGGTCGTTACACTCGTTATACAGAATGCAATAATGCTGCTATTTGCCCCTTTAATCATTCGAATTTTCAGAGATCGTGCGCAAAAATCGCAGTATTGGTTTCTGCACGCCTTCAGGAGAAATTGATATGGCCACTTCAACAGGTAAGACCATTGGGCTCATTGTCTTGATTTTCGTTATCCTTTTTTTACTTTTGCACGTCGTATCCGTAATATCCCCTGTCTTTATCCTTTCGAATTCTTTTCCTCATATGGGGGGCATTGGGAACTTCGGGAACTTCATCACTACCTTCGTCGGCCCTTTTATGAATAGTTTCATGTTTCAACTGATGCCCCTTGGTCTGCTGGTGTTGTGGATTGCCGTGACTTTATGGGTTTATAGTGACGCCGAGCAAAGAAACATGAACGGTGTGCTCTGGGGGTTACTTGTTTTCGTCGGAAACATCATCGGCCTGCTTATTTACCTGATCGTTCGCAATGAAGGAACCTCCTATTCAGTATCCTCTCCATCTGTGTCTGTGCCTGAATCAAATCCTTGTCCATCCTGCAGGGCTGAAGTTCAAGCAGGATTCGCTTTTTGTCCGCAATGCGGCTCGAAGATGAAGGGTGAGTGCCAGAAATGCAAAAAGCCGGTCTCAAACGAATGGCAGCTATGTCCATTTTGCGGCGAAAGATTGGTGAAGCCGACAGCGGAGGGAGATCAATAATTCCTGAATAATTTGAAGACAGTACACTTCTGCTGCCTTGTCGCCTGTAAATAGCCAATCTTGGTAAATTTTGTAAACCTTTTATATTCTTAAACTTATTCTAAGTTCTGGGGCTCTATAGATTCGGGGATATCTCCCGCATCCGCGCGCAGGTATTTCCAAAACCGCGGTCGGATCGTGGCGAGCAGTTCTTTGCGGCTCTTTATCTTGAGCTGCTTCCCCATGTAAATCTTCCCAAAATGGGCCATCAGGCTTTCAGGCATGGCGCTCGAAAACAATAGGAGAGGCCATGTGAATCTTGGCCCGTTCAATTTGCGTAACCGATAGAGCCACAATACAATTGCTCCCAATCGCCATACAGCTGGTGTCCACCATCTGAACTGCGCAGCGCGTAGATTCATCTTCCAGCATTTCATCATCAATTGCCATTGCAGTGAACTAAGCTGTTGCGTCTCGGCAACTCCCTTTTGTTCGGCCATCCTGGTATCGTGCAGCGGCGTGAATATAGACGGAACGAAGAAGGCAAAGAGCTTTCTTCGTTCCACTTCATAAATGAAATCGAGTGTGGCCTTGGTATCTTCATCCGTCTCTCCCGGGCTCCCTATCATTAGAGTTGCCACAGGAAACCAGTTGTTGCGGTTCATTATTGTCAATCCCTGGATAAATACGCTTGGCCATTCCTCGATCGGAAATGGTGCTGCCTTGCCAGGCATGATCTTCTTCGCCAGAGGTACGGACGCCGTTTCAAAACCTACCAACGGCGATAAAATCTTTTTATGAGGATGAGTGCTGAAAATAGGCAAATGAACCGGGCTCTTGTTGAGCAATAGATCCGAGAGCTTCTTGATAAGTATGGGATCGACCACAGCAGGCGCCATAGTGCTATGGCTAAGTAAGTGTTGCTCGACTCCCGGCGTGTTCACGACCTCCGCATAAAGATCCAATATCGCTTCCCGATTCGGAAAATAAAAAGGAGTATCTGTATGAACCTGCCCCCATATGAACATATCTTCAGTTGCAAGCGAAATTTGTTTGTTTCCTTCCCGGACATTGGCGCGGACAGCCGCCATGATATTTTCCTTGGGCAGGTCCATTTGTGGGCTCAAATCGGGTAGACAGAACCGGCACCGCCTGCCGCAACCGGTTGTCATCTCCACTACGCCAAAAGTGGTGCGCTTCGTGGGCGTCAGAATGCTCTCTCTATCCTTTGGATGTGTTACCTTGATTCTTTGCGGAAGATCTTCACCCTGGATTGCTTTCCTGAATAAATCCAGTGTCTCTGCCGATTCGCTTCTGCCCTCGACCACACAATCGATGCCTAATTCCTCAAAGCTGCCATTTTCTGCTATCTGCCAAGCCCCAGCTCCGCCCACGATTACCTTGAAGTTTTTTCGCCAAGGGCTTTCCTTGAGTTTCAAGAACAGCTGCCTGGAATAATGGGAATTGATCGGATGTTTCGATGTGCCGAAAACGGAAGTATATACCCCTGCTGCAAAAGTGACGCCGAGGGGATTATGAGTGGAAACGGCCACAATACGTGTGTTGGGACCGACGAACTTGTGAAGATCGCCAGGGTAGCATGCTATTATTTCTTCCGGCGAGAAACTACGAAGTAGCGATGTTTCCAGAAGTCGAATGCCGGCAGGCATAGATTGCACCGCTCCATCTTGGTTGTATTCGAGCTCGCGCCATCGAGGATACTTCTTGTTCATAATCCCTTCCATCCAGACTGGCATCGAGGCCATACCCATCTGAATGAAGAAACCCGCGTGATCAATGATTTCAGTGAGAGGAGCCGTTAGGACAACTCGTCTTCCTCCTTCTGGTAGCGGAACCTTCCCTGTGTTTTCTCCGTTCGGCGCTCTGCTATTCTCCATCTTTTCTTAGCTTCCAATCCAATAGAACCCCAATATTTGTCTCTTGCTTGTTGCAGCCATTGCTTCGGGACATGGAGCAATTTCTCGTTCAATCCCACGCTCTGTTCGCCAGCTAACTCATAGTCGTGGTTCTCCTGTCAATAATGAAACTACCCCACATTCTATCCCCGGAATTCGTGAATGGGCAAGGCGGATAAGCGAAATTAGCCGCGATTAAGAGCGGTGGTTCCGGTACGATAGAACCTGTTGCTTTGGATAATTGGCATTATGTAATCTTGCTAAGCCCTGTAAGCCCTCAGATTCAGGCACTGCCTCCTATGTTACTCCGGTGGTAATAAAAAAACTCGGACTTTTCAGACACCCACGACATTTTGATCAGTTTGTGCTTGATGCGTGATCAGTTCACCGACCAAGAATTCAAAATACACCAAAATTGTTATTTTTATTGAATTGCCTAACCCTTTTATTCACAAAAGATAGTTCACATGCCTGGATAGGGGGGCTAGTCTTCCATTAGAAATTCTATGACTCCTAACTATCAGTTTAAGTAGCTAGGCAAACAGGGGGTTAATTCTTTAAGTTTTGGGAGGCTTTTGGGGCAAAATCCGCACCCTATACGCACCTTGGGATTTTTGTGGCTGCAAGTGGTGGGCGGTACAAGATTTGAACTTGTGACCCCCGGTGTGTAAGGCGTCCGCAGAACCTAGCTATCCAACTGATTATAAAATAGATAGG
>JARRLM010000029.1:0-21587 GCA_037386985.1 Acidobacteriota bacterium
CTTCGGATGGAACGAATTCAACATCCTTCATCGTTGTATACGTTGGAGCAATTCTTGAGACGATCTTACGCGCACGTGCCTTGTCTTTCTGCTTGTTCCGTTTAGCCAGAAATTCCAGCGACTCGGGAAGGGATATCCATGCGATGCATCCGATGAGGCATACTACCGCGCCTCCCGTCAAAAACAATGATTGCCAACCGTATCGCGGCAGAAAATATGAAGAGAAAAATCCGGCGCTTGTAGCGCCTATCGCGACACCCGCGTACATGGTAGTGACCAGAGTCGCGCGTTTGTTGCTTGGGGCGTATTCGGATCCAAAAGCAAGCGCGTTGGGGATGCCCCCGCCCAGTCCGAATCCCGCTATAAAGCGGAGCAATACCAGTTGTTCTACGGATTGGATATACGCAATCGAGAAAGTAAAAATGCCGAAGGTGAAGGCTGAAACCAGCAGCATCTGTTTCCGTCCAAAGCGGTCCGCAAGCATGCCCAAAACCAAAGCTCCGATAAGCGCTCCGATATTGCCGGCGCTCATGGCCCCGCCAAGGGCTGCAGGGGTTGAATCCAGAAACTCAGATATTTCAGGCTGTGATATGCCGACAAGGGACAAATCGAAACCATCAAAAAATGCCAGTAAAAAGCACAGAGCGCAGATCCATATCTGGTACAACGTGAATCGTCCGGAATCCAGGACATCCCTTATTCTTACGGAATCGGCAGGCATATTCTCTCCCAATCTTAATCGATCGTTTTTAATAAATACAGTTGTGAGGGCTGATAAGATAATTGAATGACTGTCTTAATAGTATTGTTCCCTATCGAAACCTTCAGCCCGGTTTCCATAAATTGTGTCATGCCATTTGTTTGAATTCCCGCTCGACATTTTACTACAGTTTATTTCAGGCTCGTGAGGAAATTCGTGCAGATAGAACGCGGCTTGCGGTTTGTATTTCCCATAGGGGATTGATATTCCATGATGAAAGATTTATGCAATTACATGTCACAAGCGTTTTGATATCCCGTAATTATAATTGCTTGCACGTTATAGTATTTTCATCGGACTCTTACTTGAATCAATATCGGGAGCAACCAATCCTGCCATGACAGGAAAACGAGATATGCCTGAATCCTCTGTTCGCTCAGAATCGCAAAAGTTTCTTCCATGGTTGCTGCTTCTGTTTTTCGGCAGCAAGCGTGGGATTTGGGATGAACAGAACAGGAGACAATTCGGACGGCTTGAATATTGCCGTAAACCTGTTTTCTACCTATGTCGGAAGGGCTTCGGATCTGCAAATGTGGACATGCAACGCCCATATTAACAGAGACAGAAATCTGCGCCTTCAATATCTTGCCGGAATGGGTTACAATTCCAATCACAGCACTTCAATTCTGGAATCTATCCTGTCCCATTACCGGTTCCCCGACAATTTGTACTCGGGCTCCCCGCAGGCCGTCCGTTTTCTGAAGGTTCAGCTTCAGAATGGCGGACGGATACCCAGACCCTAAAAATACGAACGGATACTATCCGCCCTGTCCGCGGATGCTAATCCCGGATTATTCAGAAAATAACGTTCTATCGCGCTTCTATAATCGGCAATGTAAGATAGGACCCTCGGGTTGAGTCGCGATATACAGTAATTTCCGGCGCAGGTTCCAACCTGGGCGTCGCCCGGGATGCGAAAGTAATCACCAGTCGTATGCGATGACCGGCCTGGAAAATCATCGATATGGGCAATATTTCAAATTCGAGTTCAGCCGGTTTGCCGGGCGACAGCGGGGCTGCATCCGCCTGATAAAAGCCATGCCAGGGCAACCCGAGATTGTCGTAGGGCGCGTCCTGCAGCTTTCGTAACGAGGCTCGAAGCTGTCCCTGAATGTTATACGATGTGGCAGTACCGTCCGGAGCGACATCCTGAATGGTCGCAATAAAATCCCCGTCCGTCGCTGTGGATGACACCCAAAGCTTGACGGCGGGATGACCGGTAACCTGAACGTCCGCATTCAGCGGGGCGGTCTCATACACAAGACCTTTGGTCGCCATGGTGTCGGGCCTGACATCGTACGAAACCGAGATTTCGTCCTTTTGATTCGATTCCACCGGCTCTGCCGTACAAAGGCTCCGTGCTTGGTAGGTCCTTCGTCCCAGTTCGCAGCCAGATACATGGCAGTCTCGGAACTGTTTATCTTTTCCAAATAAGTATGTGGGCTGCTTTTGATCCACCACGGTTGTGAGGTCGGATCCGTTAACGCTTCGGCAATGCTGTCGCGATAGGGGGCATAGCCCGGGCTTTCAACCGTCCCCGCGTGCTCTGCAATGGCTTCTTTCAACTGCGATTTATCGATATCGGCGTCCACCGGCGCCGCCGCTTGATCGCGAGATGCCTGTGAAGACATCACCTTGGCGGGAGCGCCTTTAGCCGGAGATATCCCTCCGGTCACGCGAAATGGATAGACATCAAATTCACAGCTCATCGGGAATATCGCCTTCAAGTGGGGTGGGGCCGTTGTCGCTGCCTGCATCTGACTGCCGCCGGTGGCCGAGCAGCCCCACATACCGATATTGCCATTGCTCCATGGCTGTTGGGCGAGCCATTCAGTGATATCGTACGCATCCCCGCGCGCGGCAGTGATCCATTCACCCCGATTGTACGCCTCGTTATGTCCGTAGGAAGCAAATAGGCCGCGGAAGTCCACAGTTGCGACTACGTATCCGTATTTCACAAGCCTCCCGGCCGTTCCCGGATAGCTGTCGACCGTCAGCGCTCCGTTGTTGTTGGAATACCTGCGATTATAGGGCGTATGCATCCAAAGGACGGGAAGCGGAGTGTCGATAACTTCTCCGGTTGTTTTATCCTTGGGACGATATATATCCATAGCAAGCCTGGTACCGTCGCTCACGCGGACGTATTGGGATGTAATTTCGTATTCATCGGCGTAAATTGCATCGCTGTAGCCCGCATACTCGCCGGGACTGGATATGCGAGTGGCCGTGGATGCGTCGTCGCCTCCGCATGAAAGCGTAAGAATACAGAAAACTAAGATCGTCGATAAGCTATATCGTTTCATGGATCTGCTTCCCCTTTTTAGGTTATTAATCTGATAGACTCGCGCCCCCCTTCGGTCAGGGCCTGGCATATTGTTCGACCGTCCAGCGTTCATCCCGGCACAAGCCGCAATCCTTGCCGAGGAACCAGCTGCCGGCGGTTCGGTCTTTCTTCAACTGCCAGTCAAGCCAGTGAACAGCCACTTCAGCCCAGTCGCCGCCGTCAGGCGCGGAAAAGGTGCCGCCATGTCCTACCGGCAACCAGCCGAAAAAGACCGGCACATGCTTGATACGCGCGACATCGTCACTGGCATTGGGATGAGCGATATCGGTCGGTCCCCCGGTAAAATAGGCAATCGGGCCGTTCAGGTCGGCCAGTTCGTCCTTGATTACCTGGATCTTGCTGCGACCGCCGGGCCGGTTGTACACGCCGCTGTCGAAAATCATCGAGGTCGAGATGCGGGGGTCGGCGGAAATCTTGATGGCCTGCAGTCCGCCGCAACTGTGTCCGGCAACAGCGACACGGCTTGTGTCGATATGCCCGTACAGCACATCGACCGGGTCCGCCGTGCGTTCTGCCGCTTGTCCTGACCGGCGGGATCGTTGCGCGGAGGCTGCCGCCACGCATAACCGAGTGCAATCACGATGTAGCCGTGCGAGGCGATATCACGCAGGAACTTGTCGTGGGACAGGCCATTGTCGCTGCATCCCCCGTTGCCCCAGATCAGCAGGGGCAGGGGATCATCCGGCAGTGCCGCGGGACGGTACAGGGTATGGGTGCGCAAATCCGCCCGCGACTGCGCCACCGCCGGCTGGTCACCACGCCCTCCCTGTTCGCCGATAAAACCGGGGGGAGGCGCCGCGTTGTCCGCCGCCGTTACCGTGCGGGTAAAACCACTGCCAGCGAATAACAGGATAAGCATGCCGACTGTCAGATGTGCGGTGTTCACTATTTTCATTGTACCTCCAATAAGGATGTCCTGTTGTCGATGCAGGCTAAGGGGACTCGCGGGGGCCGTAGTGGGGTATGGCCTCGCCGAATTCATAGGCCCCCAGGTCGGGCAACCGGCCGCGGTAGCCGTCATTGACATTGGGCAGTATCACCCCGGCATCGATGGCTTTCGATCCGGCCCGCAAACGGAAGTCCGAATCATCCGCGTCATGAAGTCTGCCGGGATTTTCGGTTGTCAGGGCGGATACGTCTTCAAAAATGTCGTAGTCCAGCAGCACACTGTGCGAATCCTGTCCGGTGGCTTCGCTGTATTCCGACAGGCTCCCGAAACGCCTGTCGATGCGCCCGCCGGTAAAATCCGCTGCCTTGTCGAAAGGCGGCGCTTTCCATATAAAGGATACCTCCGCGCCGGGGTTGGGTCGAAAACCGTTATAATCCGAGCTGGAATAATTGGTTGCGGTATCCATGCTGAATACTTCCGGTGCGGCACCCTGGCCGAGAATCAGATTGTTGCGATAGTGCAGGTTGGAAGCCTGGTCCATAGCGAGCACTTCAGACGCAAAAGTATTGTGGTAGACAAGAATGCCTGCGCTGTTGGCGGTGAATTTAACCGATCCGCCCTCCGGGGCGTGGTAAACGACGTTGCGGATAAAATACGCCGGTCCCCCGAGAACGGGTTGCGTGCTCAGCGAACGATGTGCCTGGTTGAAACAGCGATTGCGCAGGACACGGATATTGTGCATGGCGCCGTCGGCTTCGATGCAATTGTCGTCCACGTTGGTTATGTCGTTATTGTAAATATCGATGGATACCGGCATCCGCTCGCGGATTGGCCTGGGATTGCCGTCCGGCTCGCCATACGTAGCGTGATCGATGCCGTCGTGAAAATTCGCAACATAGTTGTAGGCGATGGTATGGCCGGAACCGTAAACCTTCACAGCCAGCTCTGAAATGACCGGTGTGGGATAGCCGGGCGTCCCCTGCCACGTACGCCCGATCCAACCTTCCAGCCTTTCAGGATGGCTTTTGCCGATAAAGGTATTATCGGCAATGTAGAAGTCTTTCGAACCCGACCAGTCCGTGTAGATGCCGCGCCCGATATTTTCCAAACGACAATGCTTGACGCTTAAACCCACGGCTCCCGTCACGCCTTTGTGGCCCGCCTGGAAAGCCACCTCGGTGTTGCGGATGGTAAGGCCCTCGAAATAAAGATAATCCGAGCCCATCACGTCAAAGAGGACATGATTGTCTGCCCCGTCAAAGATCACTTCGCCGTCACCGGCCGCTACAATGGCGATAGGTTTCTCGGCGGTTCCGCTTTGGCGAAAACGGTAGGTGCCGTCAAAAAGCAAACCCAGCTGGTTTGCATAGCGATAACGGTCTTCCTTGTACAGACCGGCATGAACCAGAATCGTATCACCGGGCTGTACTCTGGGCGGATAGGCATTAAACCAGTCCGCGCCGTTTGCACTGGTATAATAGGCCGCCAGAAGGCCGGTGAACGAAGGCTCCTGCTTATCCCCCCTAAATCCCGGGGGATAAACATGGAAGGTACGTCCGCCGGCATAAGGTTGCGGTTCGGCGCGTGTTCGAACGAAAAACTGCTGTTGTGCCGTGTTTTCGACGCCGTCCGGGTCGGTCAACCCGAGTTGGACTTCATACTCCGTATTCTCCTGCAAATCCATGATGCTGCCGGCGAACATATTCGGCACAACATAGTCGTAGGCGCCGTAATTGTTATTCAGTTCTTCACGCTGCAGGCGTAAAAGCGGCAGGGCTTCCTTCCAGTCCGTTTCCCCTCTCTTCCGGTAACGCACCGAAACACCGGCATTGTGATTGTCATCGCCATCGATGTACCACTCGAAACCAAGCGATATCTGTGTCGGGGATTCGATAATAAATTCTCCCGAATATGTTTTATTTTCTTCCGCTCTCGAAACAGCGGCCGACAGGAGAACCTGAATCGCCACCGCGCAAAAAAATCGAACAGTTCCTTTTCTCATTTCGCACCCGCTTTTCAATTCGTTATTGGAGACCGTTTTTCATCCGCAATCTGAGGCGGATTCATCAGGGATACGTCTGTATACAACTTATTCCATGTCCACACTCAGGTTCACGATGAAGTCTTTCAAGGGCGCATCATTGCTGTTCAGAAACCGGGCGCAGAAGTCAGTGGCTCCTCCGCCGTTAATCACCGCGCCACGCACAATGTTGGCCCCCTTTTTAAGCGTGAGGCGCCTGGAAACTCCATCGTCTATGACCGTCTGGCGATCTCCATAGATGCCGATGACTTCTTTGCCGTTCACCCACCAGACGGAGGCTGCGTTGGATCCGATCGCCAGGCGCACGTCATTCATTTCTTCGGGGCAGTCCACTACGGTTACGGCCCAGAACAGGACGTTGGACGTAGGTTTGCCCAGCGCGCGGGCGAAATGGTACAGGTTCAGGTTATATAATTTCGTATCGACCGCATGCCATGTAAGATCGTTGCCTTCAACGTCTACCTTGTCGCCATTGCGTGGAATAACCGAAAACTGGCCGGGAAAATGCTCCTTTTTGACGATTGTCCGGACAATGCTCTGGGTAAGTCCGTCGGACCCAATCGGTTCAAGAACCAGCCACCGCCGAATGAAGCCTTCACCGTCAGGAGTTTTGGTCGGAGTAGCCGGACGCGTGAGAGTGGAAGCAAGATCGGGATCAACATTCACAGGGGTTTGATCGGATTCCTGCGGTGTTGCAGCCAGAGTCAGGAATACCGCACCGACCGTAATACTGAGTGCAGGTACCAGAAAGCGGCGGATCGTTATCATGAAAAATACCTCGTAGATCAGTGGAATTCAGAACTGAGATTCCGAAATCAATTCGACGTTACGGCTTATTCAGGAGCCAACGCTGTTTGTCGCTCCCGGCGTCGAATCTGGCCAACGTTGCGAAGCTGCTGCCGACAGCCGACAGCGCCAGCGATTCGCCGGAATTCGGGATCGCCTTGGGCATTATTCGATACGTACCGTCGGTAAGCTGTTCGATACGCCATAGCTGCTCCGGCGTTCCGGTGAATGCGGATACGGCCACCAGTTCAGCTTTGTCGGTTGCGGCCAGGGCCCGTTTTGTTCCCGCGACAGTGATCTTGAAATAAGGCGAACCGGGATAGCCTCCAGCATCAGCCACGGGTTCGATCGTCCACTTCTGCTGCGCTTGAAGCATATAATTCGAAAGGCGAATATCAATGTTCCCGGCGGGCCAATTCTGCGATACCTGTGCCGCGTCCTGAGGCGGAATCGCTTCGTCCACACCTTCAAATATACCGCCTCCACCGGCACGTCTGCGGAGCATTCGACCACGGCCGCCGACGGGTACTCCCTCAACCGCCAGTTCCAGTGCCGTGCCCGTACGAACCGATTCAATTTCGTAGGTGCCTTCCTTGACATTTTCACCGGCCACCGGCCAGCCGTTTTTCCAAAGCAACGGTCGAATATCCAGCACGCTGGCGCCGCCCCGATCCAGGTCCGCTTCATAATGACACGAAAACTTCTGCACGCCGTCTTCCAGATCCAGCAGACTAAAGTGCCCGGGTCCTATAACCCGGCCGCCGGATCCCAGAAACAGCGTTCCGCCACCCCGGATCATATCGATTCCCAGATGGTCCAGAAAGGGACCGGTAACCTTTCTGGACCGTCCTACACGGATATTGTAGCCGGAATCAGCGCCGCGACAACAGCTGCCGTGCGTAGCCAGCAGGTAATACCATCCATCTTGGTAAATCATGCTGGAAGCTTCGCAGTTGATGGCAAGGTTGACGGGTTGATCTCCGGAATCGAGTCGTTTGCCCGTGTTTGGATCGAGCTCAACCAATCGGATGTAGCCGAAATAGGAGCCGTAAACCAGCCACAGCCTGCCGTCGTTGGGATCGAGAAAAACGCCGGGATCGATGGCATTGCAGTCCTCGAATCCGTCGGACGAGGCCACGACACCGCCTTCCTCCCATTTATAGGCGGGGGAATCCGGATCGAGGGTTCGATTCGAAATCAAGTTAATGGCGGCTTTGGGCTGTGCTCCGATATTTGCGGATACGTACATGTAGTAGCGGTCGCCGATTTGAATGACATCCGGAGCCATTCCGCGACGCCCCGGCGCTGTTCCGCGTTTCCAGGTCCAACCATCACCGGAGACCAGCGAGGAACCGCCGGTGCCGAAGGTATAGTATTTGCCGTCACACAGCATGATGGTCGAAGGATCATGGATCCCGATCTCGCCATCCAGTGAAAAGGCCAGCGAAGCAAGCAACAGAATTGCCGTTAAAAAAGCGTATTTCATAGTGCATTTCCTTTTTTTCATAAGGAGATCAGCAACAGCAGTATTGAATAAATAATAATGTTAATCCCGGCCCACAGAATCATGCCGATAAAAAAGGCGGGGCGCTTCTTCTCATCATCCACCAATGAAACCGCCATCGCACCCATTGAAGAGAATGGAGATACAGCCGCCCCCATGGCGCCGACGGCAATAGCTGAAAACAAAAGCCCGGGATCCATACCCCCGGCGGCAACACCCGGTACAAGGGGGAAAAAAGTGGTGTTGACCACAAATCCACTTACAAAAAAGCTCATGATCCCTGAAAATAACGCAAAAAGGGTCGGCGAAAACAGATCGGAGACGTTTGATGACAAATAATTTGATATTGTCTCCACGGTTCCCGATTCGGTAACAATCGATATCAGCATGCTCATGCCGCAAAGTGTCATCAATGCGCTCCACGGCACACGCAGAAAAGCCTTTTTCTCATCGCCAACCCTTGCCAGTATGGACACGAGCGCAAAGAAAAAAGATACAAGGGCGATGTTGAGATTTCCGGCAAATAATCCGACAACGGGATTTTCGGGAAAGACAAGATGAAGCAGCGGGACCAGGACCATGACGCATACATACAGACTTATAATCCCGAGCGTTATCTTTTGTTTTCCTTCAAAAGGCTCAGGTCGCTTGATGCCGTCGGCTTTTACACGATACCCCCTGAAAATAATGTAAGAGAGAATAAAGACGAGAGTAAAAACAATAAAGCCGTGGAAAAAAGCTTTATTGGCAAAACCGTCGGCGGCCTCAGGAGAATACCCGGCAAGTTCCATCAACTCCCGGATAAAGATACCTATAGTACTTATGGGTGTCGCTCCTGCATAGCTGATACCGCAGATCGTTGATGTCGCCGCCAGGAAATAGTTCATTCCGGTAATTTTCGCGATGGACATTGCAGCAGGGATCAAAAGCACAATCGCCCCGTCTCCGGCCCCTATGCCCGATAATATAAATCCAAGCAGGTAGAGCATGATGGGAATAGCCCAGGGGATGGACCGGCAAAGATATACGGCGTGCAGGGAAAGTTTTTCAAGGGATCCGTTCAATATGGCGAAGCTGTAAAAAAATGTGACGGCAAACAGCATTAAAAACAGCTTGGTCGGCCACATGGCAATAATGATGGAAGGTTTCACTCCCAGAACAAATGCACCCAGAACATAAGCGGCAAATATGGCCCACAGCCCTATATTGGTTTTTGTTGCCGTCCCGAATATTATGACTGCAGCGACTATCGCACTGCATATAAGCAGTATAACCATATATTACCTTTATCGGCTTCCTAAAGAGTGATTGGTCTGGGTGCCTTCACACATGACTTTTCCCGTGCGTTCAATACCGCGCACAATCCGGCGCGCATAGTGATATACGGATTCTCCGTCAATGCCGAACCGGTTCAGGTCGCGGGCATTCCGTTCGCCTTCCTCTTCGTAGAGTGTATCAAAACGCTTTTGATCCTCGGGTGCAATATCAATGAATTCAATATCGAGCCGGTGGCCTTCCGCCTCCCCCGCTTTTTCGGCGGCTCCGGTCTCTTCAGCCATGGCCGCCTCCCAAATCGGTATCCCCGCTTCCAGCACGGCGCGGTACGCTTCCGGCAGAGATTGCCAGCGTCGCAATCCCATGGCGCGTGCCGGATAGGCACCCCGCGGCACCTTCAATCGAGTGTAGTAGTTTGCTATCTCGGAAAAATGCAGGGATTTCAGGGTGTCAGCCGGAGCAACGACGCCGTCGAGCACACCTTTGGCCATGGCGGAGTAAACATCGCGCATGGGCATACTCACCGCATCCGCTCCAAGATCCTGCAATACACGGAGCAGTTCCGTAGGAACCCGTATCCGCATCCCCTTCAGGTCTTCCAGCGATCGGACCGGTCGGTCGCGGGTCAATATACCCGGGAGTATGCCTCCCTGAACGGCAAGAATTTTTAATCCTTCAAGTTCCCGCGCATATTGCGGCGAGGCGCCGGCCAGGCAGCGATACAGGGCGACCTGCTGTTCAAAGGTTTCAGCACCGCCGTAAAATCCGGTCTGAACGCGCAACAAATGCGCACCGCCACGGACATAAATGGGCGTGATTAAACCGATGTCCGCAACACGGTGCCGAATCTCCAACAGGGACTGCTCGGAAGAAATAAGTGCGCCGGACCAGTAAGCTTTGATTTTCAAGCCTCCTCCCGACTGCTCTTCCACCCACTGTATCCATGTCCTGTCAGCCAGGCTGAACGGGTGATTGGGGCTGTAAGGCGAGGCATAGGTCAAAATTATCGTGTTTTCCTTTGCCGAAGCAACCCATGCAAGGCAGAAAAACAGCGCAGCAATCCATATGTGTCTCATGCCGGTTCCGTCTTCGTCAGAAATAACAAGGTCATTGTCCCAGAAGATCCGGCAACCACATCACCGTCGCCGGCAGAAGAATTAGCAAAAGCAAGTGAACAAAATCAGCGGCAAGAAACGGCAGCACTCCCTTGAAGATTCGGCTCAAAGACACATCCTTTGCTATATCATGAATAACAAACAGGTTCATGCCGATAGGCGGGTGTACAAAACCGATTTCCATGGCGCGTACAAGAAAAATACCGAACCAGATGGGTGACAGGCCGATGCTTTCAATGATAGGCAGCAGTATAGGCGTAGTCAACAGCATCAGGGCCAGACCATCCAACACGGAGCCGAGCACCAGGAGAAGCGCCGCCATCGTCATCAGTGTAAAAATCTGGTTATCGCTGACGGCGCCAAGAAGATGCGCCACCTGTTCCGCCAATCCCGTAAGGCTGATAAATACTGAAAAAATCAGAGCGCCCACCACTACCACATAAATCATGCCGCTGGTACGCAATGTTTCACTCAGGGCATTGCGAAGCGCCTGCCAATTCAACCGCCTGCGCCAGGCGCAAAGCAGCAATGCGCCGATCGCACCCACGGATGCAGCCTCCGGCGGTGAAAACCATCCCATCGCAATGCCACCGATTACCAGCAACACCAGAAGTCCGATATCGGCGATGCGTATCAGTGCAGTACGGCGTTCGGCCCAGGTTGCGCGAGCAGTTGGCGGAGCCAATTTGGGTCTGAATCGACACAGGGCAACAATCGCGGCACAGTACAACAGGGTTTGGGTAATCGCGGGTACGATGGCGGCGGTAAAAAGCTTGCCGATGGACTGCTCCGCTATAATGCCAAACACAATCAGCGCAGCAGAAGGGGGAACCATCTGTCCCAGAGTGCCTCCGGCGGCGATGGTTCCCGTGGCTAACGCATCGGAATATCGACGTCTTCGCATTTCCGGCAGTGCCACCAGGCCGATGGTCGCTGCCGTGGCAAGGCTCGAGCCGCTGATGGTGCCGAAACCGGCACAACCGCCGATGGACGCCAGGGCCAATCCGCCGCGGCGATGACCGAACATGCGGGCCGCCGCATCAAAAAAATCCCGGCTGGCGTCGGCTGCAAAACACACATGGGCCATGAGCAGAAACAACGTCAATACACCCAGTTCATAACGTGACTGGGTTTCAAACAATATCACGCGGGATTTTATCAGTGCAGGCTACAGGCCCAGAGTCAGTACCAGGCCCGATGCATACAATCCGCAGAGGCGCAATGGGGATACGAAGCACCTCACTTTCTTCATAACCACCCCATAGATCCAAGAATATCCAGATGCTGCCGGTCGCCAGGGCACAGAAAAAGAGAACACTGAATACTGCCTGAACACGCTTCAGCACGACCAGTGGACCGTCCTTCATGCGATTCATCACAAGGCGTACCCTGGCGTGCTTGTCGGCCAGTGTCGCAGACAGCATAGCGGCCGAGGATGCCACCAGGATAGCCGCCTGCACCAGTTCTATGGATCCCGGCAACGGTATACCGATGTGCCTGCCCGCAACGGCCAGAGTGTCCACCGCCATTGCGAACAACAGCGCGATTCCTCCCAGATTAAACAGCCAATTCCAGACTTTGGGGGGGAAGACCGTTCCAGGCTCATTTTTCCCGGATGCAATCATCATTGAGCCACCACTGTATTACTAATTTTTTTCACTCTCTCCCCTTCGCCATTCCATATAAGCATCAAATACTTTCAAATTGTCCAGCTTAGGCACAGGTCGGGCACTGGGTGCCGCATCGAACAGCATCACTTTTTGATCGTTCTCTGTAAACGCAGGCCACTCGGGCAGATCAGGGCCGTTCGGATCGCCCGACTTGGCGAAGTTGATCCAATAGGAACTAATCATATCAGACAATTCCAAGGCCTCCGGATCCGGTCCGTCCTGCCTTCCTCCTCCGAGCGTCTGGAATGCAAACGGGACATCGCTGCCATGACCTGAACCGACATCGGGCCTGTCAGGGTGATAATCGAAGATGTAATTGAAGGCCTTCCCTGTTCCATTCCGGGATTGCAGGCGGGCCCACGTCCAGGTGTTCCAGGCGGATGTGCTTTGTCTGAGTTCTCTGGACGATTTCGTCGCCTCGGCATCCGTTGAATGAGGATATGCACTCAGGATAACGTCGGCATGAGATCCATATTGCGATCGAACCTGCTGCTCAAATGCCTCCGGAGTTACATTCCGTGCCCCTCCCATTGATGCGCCTTCTTCCGAAGTGTTGCCGAGTAATACAGGCGTGTCGTTAAAACGCCTCGATTCATATAAGGAATACAGGTCGCTGGGGATCACATACCCTTCAGCTACCGGCTGGAATCTCATACCTCCCATCCCGCCCGTGATGCCTTTCTGGATATCTTCTGCGCTTAACGCGCGAGCCGCTTTAATATCGTCGACTCCCAGTTGATTCAGAAACTCTTCGCCCCTGGACTCTGCCATTTTGAGAGCCGGGAGCCTCATGCCCGCACCGGTTTGATTTGAAGTCAGCAGCGGACCGAACGTTCCTCCGCTCATGCAAATGACACGATGGAAAAGATCCTTTGCAACCGGTGAGGCAGCCAACAGGCTGACCGCAGCGCCGCCGGCTGAATGGCCGAATATTGTAACGCTGGAAGGATCGCCTCCAAACCGGGCAATATTCTCCTTCACCCACTTGAGCCCCAAAATCATGTCCGAAATTCCATAGGTCCCCGATCCGGAACCGCTCTCGCGGCTGAGTTCCGGGTGCGCCATGAATCCAAAAGGACCAAGCCGGTAGGCGACACTCACCAGAACCACTCCCTTCTTAGCGAATCCCGTCCCGTCATACATAGGGGTGCTGGTTGATCCGCCGCTGAAACCGCCTCCGTGGATCCAGTAGATAACCGGGAGCTTTTCATCAGTCGTCTTTGCGGGTGTCCACACGTTCAGGTAGAGGCAGTCTTCACTCACCGGCGAGGAGTTCCCCATTGAATTAGCCGCTTGCATACAACCGGGAGCAAACGCATCCGCTTTCCTGACGCCTTCCCACGGTTCCACCGGTTCCGGCGCTTTCCAGCGCAGTTCCCCGACCGGCGGTGCAGCAAAGGGGATTCCCTTGTACATCAAAATGCCTTCCTGTTCGACTCCTTCAATAGTACCTCCGCTAACATCTACAGTCGTTGTCAGAGGTGGAGAGCCACAGGCGAAAGTGAAAACGATCAAGGCCAGAAGAACAAGAAAACTACTCCAACTTTTGAAAAGCATTACGCCCTCCTTTATGGTTCATATTATCTATTTGGATCTGAAACGATCAAAGAAATCGAATATAGCCGGCAGTACGAGAGGTATCATGCCGCCATGATCGGCATCCACCTCCATATATTGTAATTTGAAGTCGCGCTCTGTCATCCAGGCCAGCAAGGCTCTGCTTCCGGCGGCAGACGGAGTTGCGCCGGTCCCCTCGGTCATGAAAACAGGCATTTCCTTAATGTTGTCCCATGGATAATTCAATTCGTCCAGGAACGGGCCCGACATCGGGGCGATCGCTCCCCAGTATTCAGCATACTTGGCACCAAGATACCATGTTCCCCCGCTACCCATGGAATGCCCGGTCAGGAACATTGCGGAACGGTCCACCGGATATTCATTTAGGACAATCTCAATCACATTGATGACATCTTTCTCGCTGAGTTGGAGTGTCCGTTCTTTTTCACCGTCAACGGAAGCGCGCTGCTCGGCGGCCGCTTCCGAATTTCCAAAAACCGCCGGAAGACGAAGAGGCGTCCCGTAAGCGCCCATGCGAGTATAACCCAAAGGCGACGCTACAATATAGCCATGTTCTTCGGCCAAGCGGATAAACTGCTTGTTATTGGAATCCAAATACCAGTTTTCATCCGATCCTGCGCCGTGCAATATCACAACCAACGGCAGTTCGGCCTTGCCATCCCATGAGGTTGGAACGTACAAGCGGTACGGCATATCGGCATTCGCGGCAGGAAAATGGTATTTCCGATGAAGATCGCCTTTGGCCCGCCAACCGGGATCTTCCGGAGAGGCAATATCCTTTGCCAGCTCCCGGGATTCGCGGATCTGTCCCTGAGGATCGATCCCACAACCGTATTCAATCATAGAGGGCGTCTGCGCCCACAGCATCATTGTCATGAACCCGACAAGAAAAGGCAGCACAGGTGTTATTTTCTTAAAGGAAAAACCTTTGCGCGTCATGAATGTCTCCTTACGTTATTAAGATGAGGGAGGACACGATGCTTCAGGAATTCAGAAACTTTCTGTCGCATGGCGGCCGGATCCCAATCCCTGGCATCTACCATGTCGGCGATTACCGGGAGTACCGGAATTCCGGCATGTTCCAGCGCACGTTCAATGAATCGATTCCCCGTGGCCGCCGGCTTTGTTCCCAGGGGGGTCAATACAAGGGCGGCATCGACTCTATGCAGCCTGGCTTGATGCACAATCCATTCATTGGCCCAGGGCGGATTGTGCAGCTGCTCGTTCATGCTGACATTACGGCTGGCAAGTGCAAGCAGTGGGTCATCCAGGCCATAGCGGATGTATCCGTCAGGTCCGAAGGCCAGGTACATGGACCACACGAAGACGGCTCCGAATTCCTCCTCAAAAGCCGTATAAAAATCGGTGTCGTGCCAAATTCCGGCGCCCACCCACATCAGGCGCAGGCGTTCGTCCGGGCATGCCGCCACGCCCTGCTTCACTCGAGCCCTGATCTCGTCACGGAAGGTTCGGGCATGTTCAACGGCCCAGTCGCTGCCGCGTTCCCACTGCGCAGCCATGACATTGGTCACCTGTTCGTTCATACGAACTGGCACTTTGGGTGCAGCGTAGAGCATCTCACAGGCTTCCTCGAAGTACTCCTCCTGGCGGTTGACACGTTCCATAAGGTCGTGCAGGCGGTCGATTTGAAACGGCCTTCCGGTAATCCGCTCAAGCGCCTCGATGAGTTTCTGAAACTGAGCAACCGTAAACTTCAGACGATGTTCTTCAAACAGTTCCCGCCAGTGATGTCGGCTGAGTTCCCACCAATGCGGCGGCAGATGTGTAGCCCCGGGATTATCGAGCAACAGACACTCGGAGCCGAATGCCTCCGCCCATACTGCAAAAACCCGCTGAAGGCAGTCGCATGTAAGTCTGGCACAGAGTAATGCAGGCTTGGGAAGCCCGCCCCATGGCGCACGTTCCGGATCATCCGCCAGAGTGGACGCCGCCGCCAGGCTGCAGTACCGGCACAGTCCGCCATGAAATCCCGAGGCATTAAGAATATCGAGGTAGGAACCCGAGAGACGTTTTGCAGATATAATGGCAGCCCACCACTGGTTACTCACGACAGGCACATCCATAACCTGGAACAGTTCAAATGGCATATCCGCCTGGATAATGGCGTACGGCCGCTGTTTCTCAAACACATCCTCTCGAAGTTGTGCAAACCTGGCTTTCTGATGTTCACCGGCTGTCCGGGTGCAATCGAGTTGTTTCTCTGCCATAGATTCCTGCTATCTGATTCAAATACTTTTTACGAACCTTTCTATCTGTTCGTGACATTCTTCCGAAACGGATCCGGCATCTTCTCTCACCAGAAGATGTGGTATTTTTCTCTCGTCAAGAAAACGGCAACGCCTCGGATAATCCCATCCGACCACACAATCATCCGGCGGCAAATAGAAAACAACGCCATTGATATCATTGGTCGACTCCTTCTGAAACCATGCGTCCGCTATTTCAAAAGGAAATACTCGAGGGCTCGGCGTATCGAAATAGGATTTTTCGAATATAGCCTTCAAATGGTCGCTGGATCCTTCTTCAATATCCTTGCCGGCGGAGCGCGAACCCCACCAGTCGTCTTCTGCAACTACAACCGTGTCATGTCTTTCCAGCGCAAGATGTAGCCCTCTATGATTAAGGGAGGACCCGACGATCATCAGCTTTTTTCCGGCAATAGGAGTATGTCCCTCGATCCTCTCAGCAGCGTGTCCGGCCAAATACGTATACTCGTCTCTTCTAATGAAAAAGGACGCTCCGATCAAAGCCAAGGTATCCGTTCCGGTAATGCGCGGCTTTTCTCTGCGCAGGGACAGAAGCTTCCGAATGCATTTGCGTGCTGAATTGGATTCTCTGATCGCATCCAGGAAAGATGCATCATTTGTCCGTATGCCGCTTATATTTTCCAGCCGTTCCTTCAGACGCAGCGTTCGCTCCAGTCCGTAAGAGTACGATTCAGGGGAGCGCGTATGGAGGAGGTCATACAGATAAAGGGGTGGAATGCGACGCGAGGAGTCCTGACGGGCAACTTCCCGGAGGTAGAGATACAGTTTGTACTCCTGCTCCGATGTCCGGGGTATCACAAGAAGGCTGAGATAATCGAGATCGCCGGAGATTGCAGCGCCGAATATGGCCCGAATGCGCTGCTCAAAAACACCCTCTTCCATAAAAGCGCCGATGTGAGGGTAATTCGCCTTTCCGGTGTTGATCACACAGGGAAAAGCTCCGGCAGCCCGGATCAGTTCCCAGGGGACCGTACTGGATGTGATTCCTACCACGGGAATGGAGCCGGACGCCGCCCTGGCTTCCGCCTCCGGGTTTTCATAATGCCAAGTAAGCCGATTTATCGGATCTACAGCATTCCGGGACTCCGTTGAAAAATCATAATTCTTCATATCAAATATTCGCTTTAAGGCATTATTTCGCTGCCTTAGGCTTATTGCATAACTTTCTTCTTTGTCAAGATTATAATGCACATAATATTTTATATGCATGCATTATGCATTTATATTTTTGTTTTAACCATGGTTTCAATGCGTTAGAGTAGAATCCGGATGTTACTATCACTTTGTAAACAACCTTCATGGGTTGTAAAAAAGATTAAAAGGCAGGTTTATGGTCGAAACAACGAAAACAGAAACAACAGGAACTACCCTCCCGAAACCCTTGGATAATATTACAGTACTGGATATGACGACAGCATTGGCAGGACCGTTCGCCACATTCCTGCTCGCCGGACTCGGCGCCCGTGTGATTAAGATGGAAAACCCGGCAAGTGGCGATACCTGTCGGGACAATGCTCCCTACCTTGGGAAAGATGGCGCAAGTCTATTTCGCCGGAGAGCTGATGACATATCCGTTTCAGCTATCAACCGCCTGCGCAATAAGCTCGGAATCACCCTCAATCTGAAACATTCGGAAGCCCGCTCCGTATTTGCCGATCTTGTTAAAAAGTCCGATGTCCTGGTTGAAAACTATAGCCGCGGAACACTTGAGCGGCTTGGAGTGGGCTATAGCTGGCTGCAGCAGGTAAATCCGCGGCTTGTTTACAGTTCCATTACAGGCTATGGAAGCGAAGATGATTTGAGTCCTGCCAAAGCCATGGATACCATCATCCAGGCGCAAAGCGGGGTAATGTACACATCCGGCGGTCCGGATGACCCGCCTATCCGGATTGGAATTCCCATGGCCGATTACTGTGCGCCCATGTTCAGCGTCATAGGAATACTGGCCGCCATACACCAGGCGCAGCGTACGGGAGTCGGCCAGCACATAGACGTTTCCATGCTTGGAGTTCTGACCGCAATGGTATCCGGGGAACCTTTTGACCTTCTGGAACGTTGCGGCATACCGCAGCGTACCGGACAAACGCTTCCACGCCTGGCTCCATTCGGGATATACAAGACAAAGGACGGTTTCATTGCCATTTGTGCGCCGACCGAAACAATGTCCCGCGGATTCTTTGAAGCCGCGGGACATCCGGAAATGTCTGAAGATGAAAAATTTGCAACCCGCGATGCCCGTGTCATGAATTTTCAGGAACTCGATGCTTTTATTGAGCGGTTTACCCGCTCGCTTACATCCTCTGAAGCGGTTTCCAGGTTGGAGAGCGCCGCTGTGCCGGCAGCCGAGGTTCGGGATCCTTCCGCCGCAGCTTGCGATCCAAGGGTTATAAAACGAGGTGAAACCGTACCCCTTACGCACCCGAAGTATGGCGCGGTAGAGGATGTTTACGGCATGGGTATGCCGGTTTTATTCTCAGGTTCCAATGTCGGCTTCGACCAACCGCCTCCGGAACTGGGAGAACACAATGATTTGGTCTACGGAGAGATATTGGGTTACACACCTGAAAAAATTGCCGAACTGAAAGCTCAAAAGGTGATCTGACACTATGAGCCATCGTACTACTTTGAAACTGATGCTGGTAGGCGATTTGATTTTGGACGAGCCCGAACCGGATACTTTTTTCGAGCCCGCACACGCTACCCTCCAGGATGCGGATATACTGGTCGGCCACGTTGAGGTCCCCCATACGCTCCGCGGGAGTGAAAACACATTCGACATACCTGCCCCGCCCAGCAATCCGGACAACCTGGCGGCTTTGAAACGCGCCGGATTCCATATCGCCACTTTAGCCGGCAATCACATGTTCGATGCCGGACCGGCAGGAATCGAAGACACCATCGCCAACCTGCGCAAACTGGACGTTGCTACAACAGGAGCCGGGCTGAATCTGACCGAGGCACGGAAACCAGCTATTGTGGAGCGCCAGGGAACGATCGTCGGAACGCTCAGCTTCAACTGTGTGGGCCCGAAGGAGTCCTGGGCGGATGAAAAAAAGGCGGGTTGCGCCTATGTTCACGTGATCACGCACTACGAGCTGGATCATGCTACTCCGGGAGGTCCTCCACGAATATACACATTCGCAGAACCGGATAGTACGGATGCAATGCTTGCGGATATTGAAAAGCTGCGCCCTGATGTAGATATACTTGTAGTGGCCCTTCACAAGGGGATCGGGCATACACCCGCCGTTTTGGCCATGTATGAACGCCCTTTAGCCAAAGCAGCCATCGACGCCGGTGCGGATATTGTTGTCGGGCACCATGCCCACATTTTGCGTGGCATAGAGATGTATAAAGGCAGGCCGATCTATCATGGGCTGGGCAACTTTGTTACCGTAACCCGCGCGTTGACTGGTGAGGCGAATCCGAATCCGAAACGTCTCGATTGGACGCGTCGCAGAAGGGAGCTTTTCGGCTTTGAACCGGACCCTAATTATCCGACATATCCCTTTCATCCTGAAGCACGAAATGCCATGATTGCTGTGTGTGAAGTCACCAACAAAGGCATTCATAAAGCAGGATTTATTCCTTGTTGGGTAAATTCCAGGGGACAGCCTGAAGTCTGCGGCAACGACAAGCGTGGCCGGGCGGTGGTCTCCTACGTTGAGCAGATAACCGGGAAAGCCTCACTGCGCACCGGTTTCGAATGGGATGAAGGCTACGTTCGCTGTTTGTGACTTCCGCAATATAACACTGATGACGAAACAGTCAATGGGACTGGAGTATGGCCATGCCAAAACTGCAGAAAACAAAACCCAAAAAACCCAGTCAGATATCGGCTCGCGAAAGAGCCTACGTATATATCCAGCAGAAAATCGCTGCTCGTGAACTTCGTGAACTTCCCGCCGGCAAAGCGATCTCCGAGGTTGCCCTGGCAGCCGAGCTCAGCATCAGCCGTACGCCGGTGCACGAAGCCATACGACAGTTACTCGGCGAAGGATTGATGGAGGAAGACTCCAATGGAAGTACTGTTGTAGTGCGCCTGTCCAGGCAGGACTTTGTCGAGCTATACGAATTGCGTGCGGTTCTTGAGGCGCATGCGGTTTCAAAGATAGCGCAACGCAAGTTGTCGGATAAAGACATTGAGAGGCTGCAGGCACTTACTGGCGAAATCAAAACCTTACGGAGTGAATTATCCAAATCCAAGCATAAGAAGCTGAACGATGCACAAATGCGTCGGTTCGAAGTTGCAGATATCAGCTTTCATACCTTTCTGATGAGTAATGCCGAGAATGCAGCAGCGCTGAAAATTTTCAATAAGGACTGCAGAATCCCTGACAAGGATTCACACAGAACATCTTGAAATGATTCACGCTCTGGTTGACGGGGATATTGAAAAGGCCATGCGAATCATTACACAACATATCCAGACAAGCCAGCAGGAAAGGCTTGTAGAGTACTCCTATTGGGAGCGTGAAGCGCTCATAAGAGATCAACTCCAGGACTTCTTCCACGATAAGAATGACGAAGGTACTACAAGCGAACCGTAGGGGGTAACTTGTCAATCAGCGGACTCAATCGTTAATCCGCATTTCTCACAAGGATTCATTGCGAGTAGACGATGAATCCTGACCTCGCGTATGCCCTTTCTTCAAACAATCCAGGTCTGGTTTCAAAGACAGTTCCTCCGCTCTTGAGGAGAATCCTTCCTATTGAATACTATTCATGAAAATTTCGTTCTGATTGATTTATTTCAATCAGTTATCTGACCGTTCGCCGTCGTTATAAATGACGGGTAGTGTAATGTATGAGCCATGTAACGAGTCACGATGAATCGTTATCGTGGGGGACGGAGAGTGCTGCACGCGATCTTTCTCTGGGGATCGGCCCCCGTGATCGTCAAGCGGATTCGATGTCCTGATTGAAAAACCTGAGACATGGGCAGACAGTCGAAAACAACTTCAACCGGCTGATCCGGCTCAAATGTCATGGCATCCTCCTGGTAGCTCCGATGCCACGGCAAACCGAAGACGCTGTAAGATGGAGTTCCCAAAGCCCTGAAAGAACCTTTTAACCTGCCGTTCGTTATTATGGAGACCTTGCCATCCTTCGCTTTCTTCAAGCGAAGGATGGCATGTTTCGCAGCCGGCAGCCGACAGTAGAAGCACTTCCAACCGCCTTTCTCGCGCCGCCAGGAGAAGGCCTAGGCGGTACAACTCTGCACTCGCCCACTATTTATATCATCGGTGGAGAGACGGATATTGCCTACCCGCAAGCCATCGATGATTTCGCGAAGATCGACAAAGTTCCTGTCGCCATAGCCAATCTCGAAGGTGT
>JARRLM010000030.1:0-8313 GCA_037386985.1 Acidobacteriota bacterium
GTTCACGGCAGCGGGCCGGGCGACAGGGACGAAACGGTTGGAGCCAATGCGCCGTTCAAGGATCTGGCGGAAGGTCTGGGAAAGCATGGCATTGCTTCCCTGCGCTATGTGAAACGTACGAGGCAGTATCCGCTGAGCGGTGTTGCTACGGTGAAGGATGAGGTTATCGACGATGCCCTCAATGCGGTGGCCCTGTTGCGGTCCCAGCCCGATATCGATCCTCAGCGAGTGTACGTGCTCGGGCACTCCATGGGTGCATACCTTGCCCCGCGCATCGCTGAAGCCGATGATACGCTTGCCGGTATTGTCATGCTTGCCGGGAATGTCCGGCCCATTCTGGAACTGGCACGAGACCAGCTGCAATATCTGAACGCTCCGCCCGACAGGCTGCAGCAGCTGAAAGCTACGGCCCCCGCTTCCTACTGGGAAGATCTGGAATCTTATGACCCTGTAGCGACCGCCCGGAAATTGGAGATGCCCATCCTCATTCTTCAGGGCGAGAGGGATTATCAGGTCACCATGAAAGAATTCGATCTCTGGAAATCAGGCATGCAAGGCTGCGGAAATGTCACCTTCGAGAGCTATCCCAAACTCAACCATCTGTTTCTCGAAGGGGAGGGGAAATCGCTTCCTGCCGAATACGGGAAGCCCGGACACATTCCTGACTATGTGTTCGCCGATATTGCGGCTTTTGTAAGCGGCGTCTCCCTGCCGGTTGCCGACAGCCGTGCCGTTGCCGATGCCGCCTTCGATGAACTGCTCGGCCGGGACTTTGCAGCCCTGGCAAAACGCTTCTCCCCGGAGATGAGCGCGGCGATGCCGTCAGAAAAGCTGTCCGCAGCTGTCGGCCCCGTGCTCGATTCCCTGGGAGCCCTTCGCTCCGGCCGGCCCGTGCCTCAAGTCGCCGGCAGCCAGGGGGTTGAAGTATTTCTTTATCCGGCTGAATTTGATAAGGCTAAAATGACGGTTGTCATAAGCGTAAACTCCAGGGGACAGATCGCGGGTCTTTTCCTGAGGCCGCCGTCTCAGGAACCCTGATGCGTTGAGAGATCGCCGGCTGTGCCGAGAAGGCGGCAAAGGTTTGACAGATCCGGGAGTCTACGGGGAAGGATCCCGCGTGTGTTTGACGTACAAGGTCAGGTTTTAATCGTCGTTTAAAGACATGCACATTCGGAATCGGTATCGGAATCGGTATCGCAATCGCTGTCGGTTTCGATATCGACCCCGATCCCGATTCCGACCCCGATAATGCAGTTCGTGCCGCATCGAGCAGCTTACAGAATCAAGTCTCCGGCTCTGCCGGAGGATTCTATGATTTTAAAAGGCCTCACCATAATGGAGCAGACAAACCCACGGAAAACCGGCAAATTGGACGATGGTGTAACTGTTCGGGCCATCGACCGGAATGCGAGTTAAAGCTTTTTGCTCAACAGCGAGATCTGCAATTCCAACCGCTTTACTTCCCTGATAACGGAGAGCCGGTTTAATTCCATCCAATACCAGAGACGCAAGAGACCGAATACGATCAAGGCTGTGAAACCGATCGCCAGCCAGTGGAGCCTTGTTCCGATATCTTCGACTGAAAAGAAATGGATGGCACTGTAAACAAGGAGTACGGCAAATGCCAGCATGAATACAAAGCATGGAATCACCACAGCCTTCATTTTTCCCCGAAAACTTTCGGCAATTAGATCGAACAGCCCCGGTTCCTCTCCAAAGCTGTCCATGACCTTCTTGTCTTCGTTATTCAATGCCTCCAGGGTTTTCTCATCGATATCGTTCATGATCATTTATCTCCCGATAATCGTACTAAATGGTTGCGGGCAGAGTGGAGTCTCGACTTCACGGTACCGACCCGAATTCCCGTGATGCGCGCAATTTCCTACAAATTGAAACCGTGAAGGGAATGCTCCGATATCAGGTGGTATTTTGGATTCCTCTCTCTTTCGGCCCGAAGAAATCCTTTACATCGTAGCATCCGATAGGTCGTGCGACAGCTCCGATGACATTGAGTTTTACTCCCTGGCTGTCGCCGTAGTAACCGAATCCACAGACACGCATCGTTTTTTCATTGATTGCGATACAGGTCTCGTTGGCGGTACCGGCATCCTCATGCTGGTTGAAAATATAGACGCCGTCGCGAAGCTTCACGTAAATGCACGGAGCGCTCCATTGCATGCCGAGGGTCTGGTCTTCCGTATATATGGTCCACGAGGCGGAATAGGGCGTGGTGTAAAGATGCATGGAAGCCAATGTGTCTGAATAAGCCCTGGTGAATCCTTTGCCGACCAGTTCATCGGTGAAACCATGACGTACGTATCGGGGAGCTTGTATGCCTTCCATTTCCGCCACTCCGAAGAAGGTTTGATAGGATATTTCATTTGCGTAGTACTCGGTGCCCATTCTCGAGGCAATGCAGGTTGTAAGTCCATTGGCCAAGTCCAGGGCTATTTTGACATTCTGACGGGGCCTGCTTCCGCTGTGCATGTGGGAGAAAAAAACCAGCTTTTCATCAAATTCGAATGCCCGATAGGATTCAGTGTGCCACTCGGTTTCCCCCTCCTTTCGCCAGCGGAGCGTCTTCCTCCCGTCAACCTTGTATTCCCAAACCGGACCTCCATTGTCATAGCGGAGAGTGAATTCCCTGTCGATGAGGAGTCCGCTCAGCGGTGGAGTATTCGCCTCCATACTCCCGGTAACTTCTTCCTTGGGGGAGTCGGGATCCCAGGGGAAAGCGACGGTGCTTTTTTCAGCCGCCTGGTGCATTTCTTCTTCACTTATGCCTACAAAACCCCTTGCAGGACGATATGCGATTCTCTGACCTTTTGCTTCCTGTTGGGATTGGGGCCCCATGCCGAGGTTTATGGTGTCCCCGTGCTCGTCGAACGGCTCCAGTCTTGTCAGGTGGCCGACGCCTTTGCCGGTTCCCCGGAATATGTAATATTCCAGCTCGTCCTTTTCATCGAAGCCAAGCCGCACCCCCGCCTGGGTTTCGGTGAACAGGTCTGCGACGAACAGCGTCATGATACCGGAGAATTCGCACTCGGTTCTGTCATAAATAAACATGTTGTCGTTGACCAGGATAAAGTCCGATGGGCCGCAGAAGCCGAGGGGATCCGTATGCCGGGTCAGTTCGACGAAGTTCGAGGATACGACCGAAGTGTAGAATTCAAGGGTTTCGAAGCCGGCGTCCTGTTTCCAGTGCATGCCCTTGCCTTCGATCCTGTTTGTTGTGTGATGGCGCCTTTCCGGCGATACTTGTCCCGGAACCTCAACGTATCCGAAATAAATCTGTCGTTGAACCTCCCTGTTGTCCAAAACCTGGCCCTGGCTGTCGCTGCCTCCACAGAACCATACTTCAAATATGGTGGCAAGATTCGAATCGAGGTCGACAAAGATGTTGTATCCCTTCAAGGTGCGGGGAACTATGTGGGAAAAGAAAACCATCTGCTTCAGCGTCAATGCTCCATAGCCTGCATCGATCGGAACATCTCCGTTTTCAGAGAGCCTGAGTTTATTTTTATCCTCAAAGATGTAGCTCAAAACAGGTCCGTCATCGGTTACGATATTGAGAGATTTTCCTGCCAGAACGTCCGAGAATTCTGAAACGCATTTCGGACCGTCTGCAGCCGGAATAAGTTTTTGAGCGATTTGTTCTTTAGTGAGTTTTGTGTACTTGAATCTATGCATCGGCACATTCATACGCTTATCTCCTGAATAAGATTACGGTCCAACAAATTGCAGGCATGGATTGGAGTTATTAATATATGCATTGTATCCGGTAATTTTCACTATGTTAACAAGCCATAAAAATGTGGATTTCCCCAGTAGATGTTATGTATTCTACCAGAGCTTTCCGCCGTCTAGAGCAGAGAATTATGAGAAAGGGCATCACCGGCGGCCGGGAATGGCCTGCGGTATTTATAACCCTGCTTTATCACGGGGTTAGGCGGAGCGGATAAATTATCGACGCGCATTTCCGTTTTGTATAGTGAGTCGGTTTCAAACCCGAAAATATGCACGGATCTATTCTTACAGAAAGTTTGTACTGCCGGCAGACTGAGTAGTCAGGATGCATCCAGTACAAAACAATCTTTCTGAACCGGTTATCTTATGTTTGATTCGATTGGCGAAACATTAACCCGTGGGACCGTCGCCTTCAGCGGCTATATTTCGATACCTCTCATCTTTATTTTGCTGGGTTCCGGTCTCTTCATCACCTTTAGCCTGCGTTGGATTCAAATCAGGAAGCTGCGCCACAGTTTTGATGTGGTTTCAGGCAAATACGATGATCCTGATGACGAAGGGGATGTCACTCATTTCCAGGCCCTTTCTGCGGCGCTTTCCGCGACTATCGGCATAGGAAATATCGCCGGTGTGGCTATCGCCGTCAGGCTGGGCGGACCGGGGGCCCTGTTCTGGATGTGGGTCACAGCTCTTCTGGGAATGGCGCTGAAGTACGCGGAATGCACGTTGAGTCATCATTTCAGGGTGATCCATCCGGATGGTTCCGCCTCCGGTGGGCCGATGTACTATATAGAAAAGGGACTCGGTTCAAGATGGAAACCGCTGGCTGTTTTCTTTGCCGCCTGTGCCGTGATCTGCTCTTTCTGCACCGGCAATATGAATCAGGCGAATACAATTGCGGCGACATTCACTGAATACAATATTCCCGACTGGACGTCCGGCATTCTGATTGCGGTGCTGGTTGGACTGGTGATTATTGGGGGGATAAAACGAATCGCAAATGTCGCGAGCCGGCTGGTCCCTGTGATGGCTGTCCTGTATGTCGGCAGCGCGATATTTATTCTGATAATGAACTATCAGAATGTCGTTCCCAGCATTGCTTCCATTTTCAGTGAAGCATTCTCCCCCAGGGCTGAGATTGGCGGCCTGCTTGTTGTGGTCATGTGGGGAATTCGCCGCGGACTCTATTCCAATGAGGCCGGTCAGGGGTCTGCTCCGATCGCCCACGCCGCCGCAAAGACGAAGGAGCCTGTCCGTGAAGGCTCGGTCGCCCTGATGGGTCCTTTCATCGACACTATAATTGTATGCTCGATGACCGGATTAGCCATCCTGGCGACTGGTGTGCATGAAAGCACCGATTTTACGGGTGCAATTCTCACGCGAGAAGCGTTCCGGAGCGGCTTTTCCTTTGCGCCTGAGATTGGGAGTTTTATCGTAAGTATTTCTGTGCTGCTCTTTGCATATTCCTCCATGGTTGCGTGGAGTTATTATGGCGACCGCTCGATCGAGTACCTCATCGGCTCGAAAGCGATTCATCCATATCGTTGGGTTTACGTCTTCTTTAACTTCCTGGGCGCCGTTCTGCCTCTGGAATTCGTATGGAATTTCGGCGATATCGCCCTCAGTCTGATGACAATACCGAATCTTATAGGCGTTGTCTTTCTGGTAGGCGTTCTGCGAAAATTGACGAAGAACTATTTTGCTGCAAAACACCTGACCTATATGGAACAGGTGGCGTTAAGAAAAAAAGATTAATGGGAGTATCCTCTCAGCAGCAGATGCCTGCCGACAGGACGGGCTGCTTTTCCCGTTGTTTCTCTATTTCTTCCCTGCAGATGAAGCCCATTTGGATAGAGCGTTTGACACCGGAACGGGTTTTCACTCCGGATCAAACCTGGGCTAAATCCGCAATCAATCCATAAACAACACTTGAATTTTAATTTATATTAGTTCGACTTTTTCCTTCCTGTCTGCGTCAAACAGTAATGATGGAGGAAAAACCTCAAGAGAAGGTGAGTGGAATGGTTGAACGGGCAATCCAGGATCGGATCGGTATATGGGCGCAATCCTCCGGCCAGAAACAGGAAGACTCCTGGGTAAAGGCAAGTCAGAATGGAGATACGCTTGCATTCAACCGATTGGTGTTGAAATGGGAAAAGACTGTTTTCAATATCGCCCTGAGAATGCTTAGGGAAAGGGAGGAAGCGGCCGAAGCCACACAGGAGATATTTTTCCGGGCTTATCGGAATATAGACCGTTTCCGCCAAAAATCCAGGTTTTCCGCCTGGATTTATCGGATTGCCCTGAACCACTGTATTAGTAGAATCCGCCAAAGACCCCCTGGGATACATCTTTCTCTGGATGAACAAAAGTGTGCGGTAAATCCGCCCAAACAGCTGCATGTAACGGAAACTCAGCTTGACCAGGTGATGCGATCTGAAGAGTGCGACAGAGTGCTGGGAGCCCTGGCATACCTGACGCCGGAACAGCGCGCTGTGATTGAGCTTAAGTTTTTCCAGGGAATGACCTTCGAAGATATTGCCGGCATTCTCGAAATTCCTTTGAGCACCACAAAATCACGCCTCTATTCCGGCCTGGGAATATTAAAGGTACATCTGGCGGAGAAGACCTAACGATTTGGAGGATGAAGTCATGACATCCGAGTGCAAAGAACAGCAAGATAAAATAGCCAGATTTCTGATCGGCGATTTGACGGAGGCGGAACGGCGGTCGCTTGAAGACCATTTGACCGTGTGCGCTGTCTGCCGTTCGGAAAAGGAAAGCTATGCCGGAACTCTGGATCTTCTGCAGTCCTCTCGGGATGAGCCTGTGCCCCGACACTTTTTTATACATCCTGATGAACCGGAATCCAATCCATGGCGGCTCTATCGACGGATGAAGCCGCGATGGCAATGGATCACGGCTGCCGCAGCCGTGCTGTTCCTTCTGGTTGGTATGGCGGCAGTTTCCAGGCTTCAATTCCGGTCCGATGCCGACGGCTGGACTGTCGCTTTCGGCAACGACACTCGTATCGACGCTCTCGAAGAGGAGATTTCAAAATTGAGCAACGAAAGAAACCTTTATGCCACAACCGCACAGCTTCTCGAAATGCGGTCCGGGTTTGAAAGCATTCTGGCGGATATGTCCCGGCAGCAACAGCTTCTGTTGACGGCACTGGAGCTTCAGGATTCAAAGCAGACGGGACAGTTGGTATCGGCAGAAGCTCGGTGGCGGAAGGACACGGGGGAAATATTGACGGCGCTTTATCAGAATGTTTCGGGATACCGGGCGCAGGATCTTGAGAATATCGGCTCCCGGTTCAACAGCCTGGAAATGAACCAGGCCGTTCAGGCGCGGCAGACAAACGCGATTCTTACCGCGCTAATGCAGGAATCCGGTTCCGGATTCATTAAAACGGAGAACTAAAAATGAAACGATATTTTATAGGTACGGCATTGATATTTTGTCTGGGTGTTCTTGGTTTTGCGGATGAGCCAACCTTCAACGTGGAGAAATCCCGGCAGGAGCTTGAGATCATGAAAGGCATACTGGAGACCTCTTTAGCCTTCAGCCTGTCGGATGAAGAAACTGTAAAATCAACGTATCGGGTTTCCAATGCTTCCAATATTGACGCGTTCTATCTTAGCGGCCAGGGCGCCGTGTTCATGATTCCGACATCGAGCTTTTACAGATCGGGCGGTATTTTTGTTATGCCTGAATTTTCTGAACAAATGAGCACACTGAATGAAAAGGTGAGGATTCTTACCCAAAATTTGGCGCTTCAGTCAGAGCAGCTTGCATCAAAGGCACAGGAATGGAACCAAGCCAAATCCGGAATCGGCTCCGGGAAGGGAGCCGGAGTGGGTTCCGGCATCGGCTCCGGCGAGGGATCTATTGCAGCGCCTTCGCCACCTTCAGCTCCTCCACCACCCACACCACCCACACCGCCGCCAGCTCCGACAGTTATCCAGCTGCCTCAGTCATCCGAGCAGAAGGAAGAGGCTGCCGCACGGGAGGCCGAGTACCAAAAGAATCTTGAAAAAGCCAAGTTCCAGCTGATTGAAACACTGGCGAATTATGGAGATTCACTGACCACTGTCCAATCCGGCGAATACATAAATCTGATATTGATTCCAAACAGTTACGCCATCGGCGTTTATGTTAGAGCGGCAGGACATCAATCAACGCGCGAAATTATAACGGCTCGGAAGTCCTGGATCGCGGATTACAAGGCCGGAAGGCTCAGCCTGGAAGGCTTCAAACAAAAAGTGCTCCAATACAGCAATTAGTCCCTAAATCAGCGTAATTTTTTTAAGAAAGCTTGAAATTAAACCTGAAATGTGAATCGCTATTGGTTATCAATTAGGCTGGCCTGATTGAGCAAAATAATCCTGGAAATAATCCTGGACACCCAACAAAATAACAAAATAATCCTGGATAATCCTGGACACCCAATAATTACTCAGAGAATCCTGGATGGAATCCTGGACACCCAATAATCTTGGGGTAGTGGATAATCCTGGACACCCAATAATTACTCAGAGAATCCTGGATGGAATCCTGGAC
>JARRLM010000031.1:0-8239 GCA_037386985.1 Acidobacteriota bacterium
GCTATGGTCCCCTATAACGACGACCGTTACCTTGTGGACTATGGCGAGAGTCCTGAGACGGGAATCTATTCAGACTCAAAACTCAAGCTGGTTGCATGGGTCAAACACTACGAAAAATTCTGGATGGGCATGGGATTCTGCGGCTGGAGATGGCCGATGTGCATCACCAACAATACCGCGGACCGGCGCGGCGCCACTCCGGAAGCCGAGCCCAAATTCTGGAATGCGGTTACCGGACAGAACCTTACCTTTGCCGACTCTATGGAAATCGGGCACAAGATTTATACTCTCGACCGATCGATCTGGGTTTTGCAGGGAAGAACCAAGAAAATGGAAACCTTCCCCGATTACATCTACGATCAGGGCGCCGGAGGAAATATTCTGCCCATGCATATCGACGGCAAATGGGTCTATGCAGACGGACGGGGCCGAAAACTGGATCGGGCCAAATTCGAGGATTTCAAAACCCGATTCTATAAATTCCAGGGATACAACCCAGACAACGGTTTCCCGACTGAAGCTACTCTCGCAAAAATGAATATGCCGAAAGTTGCGGAAACGCTGAAGAAGAACGATAAATTAGGCTAACAACACCCACACGAGCTATACGAATCGCATGGAAAACTCCGTGTCGATTCGTGTAGCTCGTAGGAACAGACCCCGGCAAATCCGACAGTAGGGCTGGACAGTTAGATAGGGCATATTCGCAAGTTCCCCACTGTACGCGCTCCTCAGTTTCGATAGACTATCCGTCAATCAGGTAAACCGCTCCAACCTCGGAGGCTTGAGGAACCAATGGATGAGGCACGTATTCCGGCTTGGATAAAGAAGCTTCAGCAGGAACATGAGCTTGCCGATGCCAGAAGAGAAACCGCCCGAAAGCAGGCGGTCGAGGATTCCCTTCTGCTGCAGCGGGAAGGCCCAAAATTTTGGGACCATCTCAAGAAAAGCCTCGCTATAGCTGTGGATTCATTGCCGGTGCTGAAACTCACCGGCTCCATTTCCCACTTTACCGAAGGGATCCGGATTGAGGTGGATTTCCAGCATCTCATCCCGGTCCGGACCTACACGGACATTTCCTATGACCCCGGAAGCGCTATAGTTCGCTGCTCAACAATGAACGGCGGTCTCTGCCAGCTATACCTCTGCATGGCAAACAACAATGAAATCGTAGCCTGTTCTGAACTGGACGGGCCTTCCATGGATCCGGAACAGGCTTCTGAATTCATCATGCGCCCCATGGTGGATAGCGTATTCATACAGAAATAGCACATAACCACGAACGGCTAACTTACATTTCCTGTAATCAAAAGGGGTTCGATTGGGGAAAATATCTGCTGAATAGACAGGCGGTTGTTTATGATTTGAAGCTGATGGTCCCTAATTTATGATCTGTTAATTTGTTGACAGACAATTACCACGTATTATAGATTACAACCCACTCCCCATGACGAACGCGTTAGATTGGCAATTTATGAATTCCGACTTAAAAAGACCTCTTTTAATGACATCAAGCAAGGAGTAATCCCATGCCTGGAAGCAAAATACCTGAAAATGAAGTTGATGCTGCCAAGAAAAAACTCTCGAGACGTCACTTTCTCGCCACAGGCGGAGCCGTAGTCGCCGTGGATGCCCTGCTCTCGAGCACTACTTCTAGCGCAGCGCCCGCCGCCACAATCTCTTATCCCACATCTCAGGGATATCTGGTTTATGACAGCAAAAAATGCGCCGGTTGCACGACCTGCATGCTCAGCTGTTCACTCACCCATTACGGAGAACAAAACCTGTCGCTTTCCCGCATACAGATTATGCAGGATTCTTTCGGAAAGTTCCCCGACGATATAGTTATGGCGCCCTGTCGGCAGTGCGTCACTCCTCCCTGTGTCATAAACTGCCCGGTGGACGCTGCCTTCGTCGATACGGAAAACGGCAACGTTCGAAGAATCGACATGGAAAAATGCATCGGATGCAAAACCTGCCTCAAAATGTGTCCACAGCAGCCGCACCGCACCGTCTGGAATAACAAAATGGGCAAGTCCTCCAAATGCGACCTTTGCCTCGATACTCCATACTGGAGTGAAGAAGGAGGCGTCAACGGAAAACAGGCCTGTGTTGAATCCTGCCCCTTCAAGGCCGTCAAGTTTGTCAAAGCCACCCCGAATCAGCAGGAGACCGAAGGCTACGATGTGAACCTTCGCAACGACTACTGGTACAACCTCGGCCTGGTGGAAAATTCTACCCAACTCCCCCCGGCTAGCAGGTCGCAGCGGAAACCGGCCTTCAAGGCAAAACCGAAACCACAGGCAAAGGAATAGGAGGACGATTATGAAAGGTGGATATACAGGAAAGATACTTAGAGTGAACCTGACCGATAAATCGATCAGTACTATTCCGACCGAAAAGTATGAAGAATACGGTGGAGGTCACGGAATAGGTTCGGCCGTTTTCTTCGATCTGGTAGGGGATCAGCTCCCATTCGAAGCCTTCGACCCGAGAAATCTCATTATCATGATGGCGAGTCCGTTCTCCGGCACATTCATGCCCGGCTCCGGTCGATGCGAAGTCCAGGGCCTGGCACCGGGTCTGTACCCGAAGGAATGGTTCGGTCACAGCAATTTCGGACTCCGCTTCACCGCCCAGATGAAATTCGCAGGCTGGGACGGCATCGTAGTCGAAGGCGCTTCCGAGGATCCCGTCTGGATCAATATCGTCGACGACCAGGTCAAAATCGAAAGCGCCAATGGAATTTGGGGTATGTACACCTGGGACACACAGCAGGAAATTGCCAGGCGTGTCGTTCCCACACTCAAACACGGCGAATGGGTCGAACTCGACAGTGATAGCCATACGACCCAGGTTCCGGCCGTTGTCTGCTGCGGTCCGGCAGGAGAAAACAAGAGCCGCATCGGCAGCCTCCATCACGGCGCCGGTACGGTAGCCGCACTGGGCGGTTATGGAGCCGTATTCGGATCCAAAAACCTCAAGGCGATCAGCGTCCTCGGAACCGGGGGTGTACCGATTGCCGATCCAAAAGCGCTCATGGACACCAGGCTCTGGTTCCGACAGTTCCAGTGGGATGTCGACAATCCCCGCGAACCGGAAAAATTTGCCGGTCGAGGATACAGCCTGATCAACGGCGCTCCCAGTGGCGGGAATGTCAGCAACAGCACTCCCATTCAACCGGCGCGCGCAGCTGCATGCGCATCCTGTCCGAGAGGCTGCCGCATGCGCCTTGCCAGCGGCGACAGCAACGAATCCGTCTGCGCAGGAACCATGTTCGCCCGTATCGGTGGCGGCGGTTTTGGAGGTTTCGGAGGCGGTGGCGGAAGCTCGATGCCTTCGGTCCTCAGCGGGAAACTGACCAGGGAGGCCAACGATCTGATGCAGAAATATGGTCTAGGACACTGGCAGCTAATGGCAACCCGCGGATACATCGACTTTCTCATCAGAGAAGGTGTTTTCGGACCGGGAAAAGAGATCGATCCGCAGCTACCCCAATCGGGCACCTACGCCTATTATGAAGCGCTGTTCCGAAAACTCGCGTTGCGCGAAGGCCCATTCGGCGAGTTGGCCGGAGAAGCGGCCGCAAGGATGGCCGAAAAGCTCGGCCGATACGAACAGGATGTAAACAGCGGCGCGGTTCGTCTGAGCTACTGGGGAACCCAGGAACACTACTCCTCCCAGGTCGAGGTGGAATGGGGCTTCGGTTCCCTTCTTGGAGAACGCGACCTGATGCTGCACATGATGGCCAACTACCCTCTGCACTGGATGGCGTCTTCCGGCAATCCCTATCTGACAGCCGAAGAGGCTTCCGATCTCTACAGACAGGCGATGGTTCCCTATGAAGATGACCGTTACCTGGTAGACTACGGCGAAGGACCGACCGGAGTGTATTCGGATTCCAAGGTCAAACAGGTTGCGTGGGTCAAGCATTACGAGAAATTCTGGGTTGGAGCCGGCGGATTCTGCGGCTGGCGCTGGCCGATGTGTATCACCAACAATACCGCCGATCGGCGGGGCCCGACACCCCAAGCTGAACCCAGATTCTGGGCGGCCGTTACGGGAACGAACAAAACCTTCGGCGAGTGGATGGAACTCGGGCACAAGATTTACACTCTTGATAGATCCATCTGGGTGCTGCAGGGCCGTCACCGTGACATGGAAGTCTTTCCGGATTACGTCTATGACCAGCCGGGCAGAGGAGGAAGTGAAATGCCCATGGTCATCGACGGGGAGTGGAAATATGATTCCGGCCAAGGCAGAGCCCTGGATCGGGAGAAAGTGGAAGACTTCAAAACCCGGTTCTACAAATTCGAGGGCTACAATCCCGAAAACGGCTATCCGACTCGCGCCACACTCGAAGGAATGGGCATGAAGAAAGTAGCCGACCAGCTTGAAAAGAACGGCAAGTTAGGTTAACGCCCGACCAACCATTCATCGGAAAGCCCTGAAGAAGCGGACTCGTTTCTTCAGGGCTTTTCTTTGTAAAAAACCGTTGCACGTGTGAACGTATGAACGTACAAACGTGAAAAGCCTTCGCTGACTGTTTACGACCCGTCGATGTATAAGTGGATAACTGCCTGTTTGGATGGAATGATTGATAAGTGGGAGCACAGTTATTTAGAAAATTATGTCGAATCTTGAGACATATAGTTCCAATTGCTTGATTCTAGGATCTTCTGAGGATACCTTTGCATCATCGCCTTCAAAGTCCTCGATACGAACATAATGTTCCGGCGTTAATCTGACGCTGATTTTTTTATCCTTTAATTTTCCATTTTCCTAGGGACCTACAACTCCTTCATAATCCCAGCCAAAGCCGGCGAATGTAAAATGATCCCCGTTAATTTTCAACAGTTCTTCTATCGTTGTCCCGATAGTCAAACCGTCTTCCGTTTTCCAATTCGTACCTGCAGATTGAATAATGACTCTTCTGGGGAATTTCGGATCGGAAACTTCCTGTTGTTTCCAGAATATCGACATTTCATTCGGAGTTCCCTTGAAAACAGAGGTCCCGATCTCAAAGTAGCCTTCATCTATATGGATTTCTTCTCTTAAAACATTTGCCTTCCCGAATATTTCCATTAAGTCGGATTCACTTGTTGTTGAAGTTATCGGACCAACCTTTACACCCGGAATGCAGATCCAATCGGGAGATACAGATTCATCGCTGCCGAATCCGATAGACGAAAAAATAATTACAAGAAACAACGAAATAATGAGATCCCGCCGGCAAAAATTTTTACTTTTTTCCATAAGACTCACCCGGTTCTTTTATCAATTGGGAAGTATTAACTTTTGTTCTATGATAATCATCTCACACCTTAATTCAAAATTTTTCGTTGTGATACGGACGGGAAATATTTATAAAAGTATTTCGCGCACATAGCCGGTCCGGCATTTCCAATTGGATTTTCAATGAAACTGAGATCCTACAACCCTCCTTTGTACAATTCACTCACCATCAAATACTCGGAGATATAACACCATGGATCAATCTACGGAGCAACTCTATCGTGAGAGAGAAAAAAGGTATATCGACGCCGTTGAGCTCAGGGTGCCGGATCGGGTGCCGACATCGGTTCATTTGAGCTATCTCCCGGCAAGATTCACCGAGATCACCTACAGTGACTCCTACTACGACTTCCCGAAATGGAAAGACGCCTATATCAAAACCGCCCTCTACTTTCAGCCGGACCGATGCGAGTTCTTCTCAAACCAGTCAGGCAGGGTCATGGAAGCTCTGGATCAGAAAAATATCGTCTGGCCCGGGCACGGCGTAGGCGTGAATTCTTCGCACCAGTTTGTTGAAGACGAATATATGAAAGCGGAGGAGTACGATCATTTCCTGAATGACCAGTCGGATTTCAACATACGGGTTCTCCTGCCGAGGATGTATGGAACGCTGTCCCCCCTGGCGTTATTGCCGCCGCTGCATTCCGTGCAGTTAATGCTACCCCTGCATCTCTTTACCCTGCCGGAATTTGTCGAAATGCTTCAAAAGCTATCCTCGGTTGCCAATGAGGCCGTGGAATGGATGCAGCATACACGGGAAATGTTCACGGCGTTAAATGAGAACGGTTTCCCGTGCCGGATGTCGATGGTTGGAGGACTGGTGCCTTTCGATATGATTTCCGACCTGTTGCGGGGCATGCGAGGGTCCATGCTCGATATGTACAGGCGCCCCGACACGCTGCTTGCGGCAATTAAAAAAATCTCGGATCAAACGCTCAAAGCGATCACAGCCGCTCCGAAACCGGAACATTTTACAACAACCTTCATGGCCCTGCACCGTGGAGCGGACGGATTCATGTCCCTGCAACAGTTTGAGAAATTTTACTGGCCATACCTGAAGAAAATGGTCTATGCACTTGTGGATGCGGGGTATACGCCGGAAATATTCTTCGAAGGTGACTATACCCAGCGGCTGGAATACCTCCTGGAACTGCCCAAGGGCAGAGTTGTCGCCCGCATGGACCGCACGGACATGGCCAGGGCGAAAGAAGTTCTGGGCGGGCACCTTTGCCTTTCAGGAAACGTCCCGGCTTCACTGCTTCAAACAGGCAACGTCGATGATGTGAAAAAATACTGCAAATGGCTGATCGATACCGTCGGGAAGGATGGCGGCCTGATTGTGGGACCGCGGTCTGTTGTGGATGAGGTGAAGCCGGAAAATCTCAAGGCCATGATTGATTTCACGCGCGAGTACGGGAGTTATAAAAACGTCGTGTAAACGTGCGACGGTGTGAACGTTAAAACCTACATTACAATATATCGACCAATTGGTGGATAAATAGTTTCAGCCTGTAAGCCCGTCAGAAGAATAATTCTCCATGTGAATGTATAAATGAGACAGCAATACTTGATAAATCCCCGTAATGCACCCATTCATGATGCCGTCTGTCAGTATTTAGGACAGCGGTTTGAACGTTGTCACGTTTAAACGTTCGCACGTTCATACGTTTGTACGATGCTTTATGAATCCGGGGACTCGAAAACGTCGTTGATATCGACAATGCGGATGTTCTGTTCTTCAACAGGGATTGGAAATGCCGCGATCTCTTTGTCTTCCTCAATCAATTCCTGCGGCTGTGAAGCCGGATATTCGATCGGTGTCGGCAATCCCGACAGCAGCTTGCCCTTAAAACCCTCCGCGTCGTGTGTGATTACGACAATCCACAGATTCCGGATTTGAATATTCTGCCTGATAGCCTTGTTGACCTGCTCCACCTTCAACGCATCCAGGTTTGGACGGATTGAAGAGAGAAATCCCTCACCCGGCATTCCATAGAAGGCATCGTCCACACGGTATGCTAGCCTGCGGCTTAGAGTCGATCCAAAATTCACGGCATAGTTTTTAAGAAATCGGCGTGTCTGTTCAAATCTTTCAGGCGATATTCCCCTATCTATAATTTTTGCCATCTCCCGCACTGCCGCTCGTATGGCAAACAGAGTTCGATCATGCAGATTTCCCGGCGATGTAGCGGCGATCGGACGCAGCCAGGCCTCAAAGATTTGAGAGTGTCGGCTGACATTGACAGGCGGAACCTGAGTCCTATAGCCTTGAGGATAGGCTTCTATGTAGGAGTAGTCGCCATAATTCATTCCCCTCATTTCACGAATCACACGGTACAGCCTTCCAAAAGCATTGCGATGCTCGCCCATTGCGGAATTAAGCAGCATCATGGCGTAAAAATCATCACCGGACCGGAGCAGATCGATCGGAAATCCGAAAGACACCGGGCTGCTTTCAGTATTCTTCTCAACCAGTAATACATGAATCCCTTCAATAGGAGCCGGTTCAGGTGCAGGCACTGTAATAGTTTCACCGGAGGGCAGTGCGTCAAAATCCTGCCTGACCCTTCTTTTGAATCCAGAGGGGAAGTCTCCCCCGACGGCGACGGTGATATTGTTCCGCGTATAGTGCTTCGAGTAGAAGGATTTCACGTCATCCAGGGTGATGGAACGGACTGTTGTAACGTAGCCTTCTTCGGGATGCTCATAGTGCGTGCCACGAAAGATTTCTCGAAAAAGGAGCTCCTTGCTAAGTTCCTCATCGTTTGAAAATCGGCGCGCCTGCTGCAGGTAATTCATCGTTCGTATCTTGATCCGTTGGAAATCCTCCGTATCGAATGCCGGTGAGAGAACCGCATCTTTCAGGAGATCGTAATACGCTTCAAGATTATCCGTGTGGATGCGTCCCGTGAAATTGGTCATCTCCTTGTCGACCACAGCCCTG
>JARRLM010000032.1:0-14881 GCA_037386985.1 Acidobacteriota bacterium
CCCTGGGAATGCCTGCCAGCGACAGCACATCCTCGAGCGGTAGGCCCCACACTACAAGGCCTTTGCCGTAAAAATGCTTGTTGCGCTGGACGCCGTCCAGGTCACCCCATATTTCATCGGCCAGTGCCTTCACTTCAAGGTCCGCCCTGTCTGCGCCGTTCTGCAGGCTGGGGGACATGACGGGCTTCGGTCCGACAAGAATCGCGCCTCCGGTTACGAGGCGTTGAATCTTTCGAAGCAGTTCGGGCCGGATGCGGTCGGTCTGAGGAAGCACCAGGATTCGATAGCTCATGCCGTCGGGCAGGATGAGCCGCCCGTCATCGCTTACGGTCATTCGATTCAGCAGCACGTCGGCATTGACGGTATCGTAGTCGTATCCCTCGGGCGGGGCAGGTTGCAGGCCGGCGCCCCAGAAAGGCTGGCTGGATGGCGCCCCTTCGTTCAGCAGATACGCAATGTCTGCCACAAAAAGTCCCTGCTGAAGCATATACGATGTGCGGGCCAGGTATGTCACAACACCTCCGGCCTGTTCCGCCCAGGTAATATTCCGGTTGAAGTGGGTTCCCACCATCGTGTTTCCGGGCTTGGTGTCCAGCGGCTGGTGGGCGGATGAGTGGAAAACGATTCTGTTGACGCCCTGGGCAAACCAGTAATCGGCCAGGTTTTTGTAGGCTGCCGGGGCATCATATCCGCCGCCGGTGAAAGACTCGGCGGCGACAAATGTCTTTCCATATACATGTGCCGCAGAGGCAGCCATGCGCACATCCGCATAGTATTCCGGCAGGGGATGCATCCGGCCGAGCCAGAACTCGCCCATCGGGATCTCCACCTTGCTCTTGGTCAGCAGTGTGTCTTCGAGGATCTCCATGGAAACACCCGGCGCTTCGGCATAGATGCCCATTCCCTTTTGCTTGAGCAGGTCGGACATCGTGCCGTAATGCGCTTCCGCAATCAAATCCACTATAGTGTGGCGAAAATCCCACAGGAAGCGGTCACTTCCGTCCACGCTGCCGACGACGCGTCCCGCAAGAACAGGCAGATAGGGAACCGGATCATACCCGCGAAGCTTCCGGAACTGGGCGATCATGTCGTCGGTCCAGTTCTGCATCCCCGCCTCCCAACTGTCCATCATCATGTAACGCAGGCTCCTGCCCACCAGCGGTCCCAGGGCTTTTTCAATCGGGTCCATGTAGCCGTGGAAATAGGCTTCGACATGTTTCGAGTTGAGCTTATCCACTTCCAGTCCCGAACCGGGTGGCGTACCCGCGCGGTTCCGGGAGCCGACCAGGGAGCAGCCCATCCGCAATATGGTCCATTTTCCGGTTGGCACATCCCATTTCAGTGATCCATGGGTGTCCATATTTGAAGTCAGGTCGATGACACCGGCGGGCGGAATTGAAGAATCCTCGCGGACGGGAGGTGTCGGCACCGTTTCGTATTCGTAGATCAGGTTAAAGCCGGCCTTGTCCTGCCAGCGATCCACTCGCGCGCCGGTGTGCACGATAAACTCGCCAAGCTCGTATTTCCCGGCCTGCTTCGGTGCGGTCTGGTTGATGACGGCGTCGGGATCCGGCGCTGCTGCCGTCATCGTGACGCGGACAAATCGGGTCGATGTTTCTGGAAACGCGTAAGTTTTGAGCCCTGCGGCACGATACTGCACAGCCCCGGGCAGCTCGACAATCGTACGCCAGGTCGTGCCGTCATCGCTCTTCTGGATCTGCCCGAACGGCACACCGCGACCCGGTGCGATCAGGGTCACGGCCTTTGTCCGGATCGGTTGGGGAAACTCGTACTGCACCCATGCAACACCATCCTTTCCGGGAACAATCGTCGCTCTGGTTTCGAATACGTCGTCCATCAAAGGGCCCGGGGCGATTTCGCCGCCGCTGGTGGTTACTCTCGGCTTGAGGTCTTCCATCAACGCTTCGTCAGGCGGGGTTGGGAAGGCAACTACAACGCTGTCACTGTAGTAGGTATCGGAAGGAGAACTCTTCCCGGCAGGGGCGCTCAATCCGCGCAGGCTTCCGAATGCTCCGGAATTCGACGGCGGCTGCGGGAGTATCTGATCCATCTTCATCGGTCCCTGAACGTTAGTTTCACTCCATACCAGCTTCTTCATCGCCTGCTCAGGTTTGACCCACGGCCCGCCCGTCAGGCTCCAGCCCGAGGAGCTGAAAATAGACAGTTCCAGACCGAGCCGGTCGGATTCGGCGGCTGCATGCCTGAGGGCGTCAAACCACTCCGGAGTAAAGAACTCGATTTTGTTCTCGATCGTCTGTCCCCCGGCCATGCCGATATCCGCCATATGCGCCCCGCCGATCCCGACGCGCTTCATCCATTCCAGGTCTTTGGTAATTCCTTCTTTGGTAACGTTCCCGCCCGTCCAGTGCCACCACACGCGCGGACTGGCTTCATCGGGCGGATCTGCAAAGCCCTGCTCCAGAGTGTCTCCTGCGCTTCGGACAATAGTCGAACCTGTCAGGAGCGATAGCCCGACAAGGACTGCCGTGGCCGCAAATACTTTGCATGTGCGCATCTCTATCCATCCTCACGTTTAGAAATTCCTGATTGTATTCGGTTCCGTCCCACAAGACCGGGTCAGCGTTCGAGGGCAATCAGCCGAACCGACCCGAGCAGGCCCGAATCTATCGGCTGAATTTTATCCATGTCCTGCGGATCGAAGCGTTTGCCGTAGCGCTGGTTCAATAAGCGATAATCCGGCAGGGATCCGCCCGCCATATGATTCACAGCGGTATTGGCTACCTGAATCCGTATTCTGTTTTCCCCTCTTCCGAGCAGTCCCGTTACATCCACAGCATATGGAGGACACCAGACTGAGCCGGCGCGCTGATCGTTGACATACACAACGGCCGCTTCACGCACCGGGCCTTCGAACCAGGCCTGCATCCCGGAGGATCGGCCCCGAACCTCTGTCAGTGCTGTTCCCTTCCCGAAATCCAGTTTCACGCCGATGCCCGGCTTCAGCATATCCTCCGGGACGGTCACGGTCTTCTCATAGGCCGCAGCCCCGGAAAAATATCTAGTCTCCTCGTTATCAACCCAGGAATCCAGCCTCTCCATCGTCCTGGATATTCCGGTCAATCCGAAAGTGACGCGCCAGCCTTCGCTGAGATCCAGTGATGCCGCTTCAGAAGCTTGAACGGCAGCCGGTTCATGGGCCGTTAGTTCATCAAAGACCAGAAAGCGTCCCTCATAGGGCTCCAGTTCCAGCTCAACGGATGTCCTGTTCTCTCCATCCGCGGCAACGGCGGCAGGCGTTATTTGTCCCGACATCGGGTCCCACCATTCGGCCAGCATTCCGGTAACCCGGAACGACGCCCTCGTTTTATGGCGCGTATTGAAACTGTTGGCCAGGAAATAGATTTCAGCATCCCCGGTCTTGCGGTGCACACATCCGATGTCCGAAATCTCCGACGCCAGCATAACATCGGGGGAGAGCATTTGGCGGAGTGCCTCAGAAAGCTGAGTTTTCTCGTCTTCGATAAAACGGGATCCTTCCGAGGAGGAAGAGAACAGAACCCGGCTGATTCGGCGGATTTCGGCATGGTCCGATTCTTTAGCACCGAATCCGGGAGCCAGCGCCGGCTGGCGTCGAGTGGCAATCAATCTGCCGCCGGAGCGCACGAAATCGGACAACATCCGATAGATGTCGGGTGGGATGCGTTGCACATTCGGAAGGATGATGGCCCGGTATCGATTCGGCCCCAGAACCAGGGAGCCGTTATCAACGCTTCCGATCTGTCGAAGCACATCGTCATCGACAAAATCCAGGTTAAATCCGGCCTCGAGCACGGCGGAGATCGCATCCGACCCGACTCGAAACCGAAGGCTTTCGATAAGGTTGGCGCGGCCGGGTGAGAAGCCTGCGTAGGCGTCGGAAACAGGAAGATAAAAAGCAATGTCGTTTGCGGGATCTCCCTGCCTGAGAAGGTAACTGCAGCGCTGCAGGTAGCGCGCTACGTCAGGCATCACGATCCACCAGGGATTCTTTTCGTTGAAAACGCCTGCAGCATAAAAGCTCCATCCGGGGTATTCGGCTGCCTCCGGGCTGTAGGGCCAGCCGTGCCCGATCAACTGGTTAATGCCCTGCAGAAAGTGGAGGTTTGCCTCCGCTTTTATATCGAGCGGTGTCGCCCGAAAAGCGGGGGAATGCAGCCAGGTCCATGTTTCCGAAGAGGTCACGGTACGGTCGAACAGATGGTTCGCCGAAGACGCCCAGCGCGAGGCGCTCACCATTTTCCATTGAGAACCTTCTCCTTCGGAAATGTCGGCATGGGCATTGCTCGCGATGGTAGCCGGCGGAATTCCATAGCCCTGTACCCGAAAAAGCGTCCCGTTTTTGCGCGCCCATTCATGGACACCCATTAAAAAATGATCGTTGAGCAGTTCCGTAAGAGTAAGTGCCCAATCGTAGCGGATCGCGGGAGTTTGGGGACCGAGATCGAAAGCGAGCGCGGGCAGATGGGGCTTTAAATCGTATCCGCGGCGCTTGCGGAATTCCTCCAGAAAATTGTCGGTCCAGTCGCTCTGATAAACTTCCAGGCTGTCGCAAAAAATTGCATATGGCGGATGCGGCAAAAGTGCCTGCATCAGGCGGTCACCCACATTTTTCAGATATCCTTCAACGGCGGCGCGATCATAGTGGTTGAGTACGAATCCTTCGGCTCCTATTGCGGGGCGTTTGACCATCATGCCGCTGCGGCTGGAAATGAAAACAATCGCCTCGTGCGTTCCTTCCAGTCCGCGGGGGAGTGTCACGATCCCATTCTTGATGTTGGTAATTTCGCGAACTTCCGGGCCGACGATCTTCCGGTTCTCGATACGGCAGAGAAAAGCAGCCAGAAATTTTTCCCCCGCCTCAATGGACGGCAGCGCCAGACGACGGGTACCCTCAGGAATCTGGAGCCTTTCTATGCGCAGCATGCCGGCCGCATCACGGACCGGTACCTGTGCGCCGCCATAGGGCCACCCGCTTCCGAGGGTCAGATCCATGCGCAAGCCCAGCTCACGGGCTTTTTCGGAGGTGAAGCGCAGCGAATCGAGAAACTTGTCGGAAAGAAAGGGGAAGTTTTGAATCCCTGTTTCGGTGTCGTCGAGCGCGAGAGGGTAAACGGGCTGCACTTCAAACCCGCCGATCCCGCCTTCTTTCATGAGCTTCATTTCATGTTCGAGTTCATCCTGGGATACAGACGGGCCGAACCACCACCAGCGCATCATAATGCGGCAATCTTCGGGAGGATTCGCGAAAAGCCTCTTCTGCTCGAAGATATCCGCATCGGAGACTGCGCCGATCGAAAGGAGGCCGGCAAAAAGAACTACAGACAAAATTGAAGTTTTCATAATCTTCTTGAAATGTTGAAATGTGGACACCCACCGTCTTCGAGGCTCTCATTTCTCTAACTCCCACCATTAGGAGAAATGAACGCCAGTTTCTAGAGAGTCATTTCCGATCGGTTTATTCCCGATTATTCTGATGAAGAATTATAAGCAAACTTTATGATTTCCGGCCTTGATTTTACTACAGTGGAGACCATGTTTGGCCATAATTTGGGAATTTACGCGCGAAGAACCTGGACACCCATATTTTTGTATTTTTTTCTTGGCACTGCCCATCAATTCACCATTAGAAGTACTATAAGGAGGATAATGTAAAAGGGCGATTCTGGGAATCACGGTTCAAATGTCAGGCCCTGCTAGACGAGGCCGCCATTGCTGCCTGCATGGTATATGTTGATTTGAATCCTATCCGTGCCGGAGTGGCAGACACTCCTGAAAACAGCGACTATACCAGTATCCAGCAGCGGATCCGTTTCTGGCATGAAAACACTTTAAAGAAAGACTTTGTACCTAACGGTATTTCTGATCAGTCCAATTACTGGTTATGTCCCATTTCTTCGCAAAATGATCCTGACGGGATCCTCCCAATGACAGAAACAGAGTATTTCGACCTTGTGGACAGGTCAGGCCGTTTGATCCAATCGGATAAGCCAGGGGCTATCGATTCCAGCCTGACACCGATCCTTCACCGCTTCGGAGCCAAACCGGAAGAGTGGCAAGATACAATCAAACGATTTGAAGATAAATTCAGCCTTGTTGTCGGCCTCCTATCCAGTTTACGGGAATTTGCCGATCGTCTGGGCAAAAAGTGGTTCACAGGCATTACAGCAGCTCGAACCTCCTTCTCAGCACCTGAACCGGGAATGACTTAATCTTCAATACCCTCAACATCCAATTCCCGTTTAGTTTAGCAACATTGGCTGACAGCAACAGCGATTGTCACCATCAGAAGTCCAGTTAATCCGTCTGTTGTTTTTCACTCCTAACTGTCGAAAATTTCACCTCTTATCTTCCGCAAGGAAAGTACATCCTAATTAGCCAGCAACTGAGAGGATTTCCAAGCTCTTAAATCCAATTTATGGGTGTCCAGGATTTTCTTCATTACTTCCTTGCCACAATTTTTACCGGCCCCAATAATCCGGATGACAGCAGCGGTGAATCTACCCTGTAAAACGCCTGCATCGTGTACGTCAACGGATTCGCAATTCCCGGCTGCTGGTCACCGATCAAACGGTTCACCCACAGGTTGGTGATTTTAACCGACAGCCGGTTCTCTCCTGGTTTCAGCCCTTCGCTTATGCATACACGGAAAGGCTTTTTCCATACAATTCCCAGAGACTCCGCATTTACGGCTACTTCCGCAAGGTTATATACTTCACCCAGGTCGAGCCATAACTTCGAATTATCGGAGATCCATTCTTCCGGAATATTGATTGTCTTTATATATTCGGCTGTGCCGGAAAAGTATTTGATCCCCGGATTTTCGCTTTCATTCCACGGAGTAAGCTCGTTGAAAGCAGCCTTTTCAGGGGCTCCGCGGCCGGGCTGGAAACGGACTTCCCATTCACCTTTAATTGTGGTCCGTTCTGATTCCACCACTTCCGGCACGACTGATGAATTTTTGTTTGTCGGCTTCCTGAAAATCACAAACAGGGCATCCTGCGGATCCATCTTCAGGGTCACTTCCGTTCGACCGTTGTCAATTGTATAGGAAACCGGAGAGATGGAACCATCCACAGGATTCCAGACTTCAGGTTCTTTTCCTGAAATTCTCAGGGAAACTTTTACCTGCGAACTTTCTCCATTGGAGGTGTTTACCCAGTAAATGTCCTGGTCGCCTAGAGAACGGTGGACAAAACGCATTTTTGTTTCCGGGGCGTTTCCTGAATATTTAAAATCCGGTTCAATCCCCAGGTCGGTTAAAACCTCTTCCAGAGAAGACCCGGCATATACCTTGCCCTTTCCTGTTTCCTTCATTCCTTTCCCTTCTCCCCAAAGCAGGTCTGCAAGTTTCAGGAATTCTGCTTCATCATCATTTAAAGAAGGTGTATTGATGGGCTTGGGACCTACGATGACAGCTCCGACACGGACCAGCTCTTCAATTTTTTTCAGAACCGGCCATGTCATGAACCAGGCACTTTCATCCAGGGCCAGGATTCTGTAACTCATGCCGGTTTCCGTTACAATCTGTTCATCTTCTACCGAAAGCACATTGGCGACGGCACCGGCATTCAGAAAGTCGTAATTGTAACCTTCCGGTATCGGCGGCAGTTGGGAGCCGAACAGAGCAGTAAGATTGGATCCCTGTCCGTAAATATAAATGATGTCGGCAACAAAATTGCCCTGCTGGAGCACGTAGGAACTTCGTGCCAGGTAATCGATCCAGGGTTTTGCCTGCTCCGCCCAGGTTTCGTGGCGCGTAAACCACTGGCCGAACGGTCCCAATCCAAGTCCGGGAATTTTATCATCCACCGGCTGATGAACGGAGGTGTGTATCACGAAGCGGTTCAATCCGCTTGCAAGCATAAAATCGGCTGTCGGTTTCAGGCGTTCCGGAGCATAAGCCCACGTATTTCCTATAGCAGTCAAAGATTCCGCAGCCACCAGGTTCTGGCCGTAAATATGCGCCACTGAAGCCGATTCCCGGATATCGGCTTCGTGTCGGACGGCTATTCCATCTTCTTCTCTTCCTCCAAAACCTCCGGGAGTCCAGGTTGCGCTCATCGGAATATCCGCAGATCGCTTGACCTCCATTCCGTCGCCGATAAAGGCTCTACCGCTTTCGTGCGATTCGGTGTACCGGCCCATACCTCTTTCCTTCAGAATAAAAGTCAGTTCGTCGTAATGATAACAAAATCCGGATTCAGTTTGTCCACTTCCAATCCCGTGGCTTCAGGCGACGCCGGACTATTCCGGTGTCCGGTTAACGAGTAGCCGAAACGCAGTATGTTCCATTTCCCTTCCGGGGGCGTCCATCGGAGCGAGCCGTCTTCCCTCATTTTATCGGTGAGGTTGATGACCTCCTGTTTGCCGATCGATTTTTCCGCTGCGATTTCGCGAGTCCTCAAATTTTCGACATTTGTTACAACTGAAAAACCTGCTTTTTCTTCAAACCGGTTTATACGGGGCACGGTGTGCAGAACAATTTCCGCTATTCCCGTGCCTGAAGGTCTCCGATTACGATCCTGTGGGATACCCAACAAGCCGCTAAAAGAATCAACGCCGGCCTGCGGGGCCGGCAAAGTAATGGATACTCGAAAGAATCTTGCAGTGACCGGTTGAAACGTGATGGTATTCTGTGTGACGCCGCCGGCAGGGATGTCCGACACACGGCGGAAAGTTTTCCATCCTCGCTTGATTCCAGTGCTCTCATTTCCCGGCTGTTGCCAAACCCGAATCTTCCTGGATTCCCGCCGCCGACCATCGATATTGAATGTATGGTCTGCGGCCGGTCAAACTCAAATTGTATCCAGGAACTTTCTCCGGCTGGAGCCGCCGGTAAAATTGTTGTGGTTGCCAGGTCCCCGTCGGTAAGCATATCCAGGGTAAATTTACCACCGCTCGATGTCACTTTCGGATTCAGCTCTGTTAAGGAAAGGGCTCCCTCCGGAATCCTGTAGGCAACAACGGCAGCTTCAGCGTAGAATTCGTTGATCTCTTCTTCCGTTTCATTCAAAGACAAAGGATTATTCTGGCTAATGTTCTGAAATGCACCCGGCGTAACAGGAGGATGCGGCAGTTGCCCTTGAAAAGGCATTCCTCCTTCAATGGTAGTTTCCGACCAGACATATTTTTTCATCCCCTCCGAAGGAGGAACCCATGGGCCACCGCTTTCACTCCAGCCCGGAGAGCCTGCAATGGCCATTTCGAGACCGAGAGAGTCGGCCAGATCAGTCGTATATTTGAAAGCTTCTTTCCACTCGGGAGTCATGTATATAAGTCGCTTTTCGACAATCTGCGGCGTACTGAGGGCAGCATCAAAGTTCTGAAATCCACCGATCCCGATCCGGTTCATCCACTGCAAATCTTTTCGTATACCGTCCTGGGTTATATTCCCGTTCATCCAGTGCCACCATACGCGCGGTTTAGCGCTCGCCGGCGGATTCAGGAATCCGGCTTCCAGGTCTGTGTCAGCGTTCTGGCTGTTGTTCTTACATTGCGAAAACGCAAGAAGGATCGTCACAATAATTCTTCCTCATACTTTAAGTAATCGCGGGCTTCAATGCGTATCGCCGTTTCCTCGGCAATTGCAATGTCAACCCCGACACCGTAATTTATGGCATCCTCCGTACCGAATAGAACAGTGTATCCTACGGTTCCGAACAGCAGAAATCGACCGGATTTCCCAATCACGGCAGATCCCAGGTAGTTACCCGAGAACAGGGCAGCGCCATCTGTGAAATGATGTACCGGACCGGCGTATCCTACCTCGTAGAGCATTCCGACCTTGTAGCCGTAAAGCGGGCGAATAATCCGGACATCCGCTCCAAAATGGAGACTGCCGCGGGTAATGGAGGACCTGTTGACAAAACCCGTCCCGCCGAATGCAGAAAATTCATTGAGCTGGGCTTTTTTGAAACTCGGTTCCGATGTATTCAGGCTCATTCGGTAAGTATGGATCGAACCTGCAGTGTCATCGGATCGTCCCGGCGTCGAAGTATCCAGCTTGAAATCCTGTCCAAAACAGAGACAGGATGCGTACGCGAACAGTACAAGAAAAGAGATTGTTCGAATGCGCCTCAATTGGAATCCTCCATGAAAAGGAAGACAGGCCACGATAACTGTATGTAAGTGAAGAAATTAACCATGGAATAGTAGCCTGAAACAGGCCTCTGACGCAACTTTCCAGTCCCTTTTTCTACACCTAAGGTGTATGGGGCCGCATCTCTTACAGCTCTCATTCAACGTCGTTCCCACCCTGAAATTCGGATCTGAGCTCGGCGTCGAGGCGCGCAAGATCGGGCTTCTGCCGGGCGATCGCCAGAGCTTCCGTGTATTCGAGATTCAGGTCCCCAAGCTCAAGCCCGGAGCCCACACGAATGAACAGGGGTATCTGGTGCATTTCGGCCTGAACCTCCGCTGTCTGCCCTCCCTGATAAACCTGTCCAGGATGCCAGGGAAATAGACCTCCTGCGACCGCCTATCCTTTTCCCAGATCGGCGCCACCAGCAGATCCGGCCCGTACAGATACGCCTGCCAGTGATTCCAGGCGGCTGGCGATTCCGGGTCGGCCAGAAACAGTGGTCTTACGATGGGTGTCCCCGTTTGATGCGCCTCCTGCGCCTGTTCGTAACTGTAATCCGCCAGGCGCGTGTGCAGGCGTGCATACAGGCGCCAGACGGCGATCAGTTCCGTATCGTAGCTGGGCGGGCGGGGCAGACTCCAGAATGCCAGGTTTCGCGTCGGTCCGACTTCCATAATCGGGGTAAAACAGGAGAACTCCAGCCACCGCGCGCAAACCTCCTGTTCCATCAGCTGCTGGTTGTAGCCGCACGTGTCCGATCCCCAGTTCGGATATCCCATCACAGCCGCGCGCTGCACCGCAATGATGGAAGCCCGCAAACCTTCCTGCGTACCCCCGATATCGCCTCCCCAAAAGACGCCATAGGGCGAACTGCCTGTGTAGGCCCCTCTCGGCATCAGCACAAAATCATCACCGCGATATTTTTTGACAATCTCGTATACGGCCTGAACATACATCCCGAGATAAGCATTGCGGTTCTCTCGGATTGAGCGCCCGTCAAATACTTTGTAGGGTCCGCTTTCGGGAATGCCTTCTTCACCACGATCCAGTTTAAAAGCCGCTACCCCTAACTTGAGCAGCTTCTCCACTCCGCTCTGCCAATAGGACTTTGCCTCGGGATTAGTCAGATCGACCATCGGATAGTTGTTACGTTGCGGCTGCTGCCCGGCAAGAGTGTAACCCCTGTCCAGGGCTTCCGTTTCCATTTTGCCTTGGAAAAACGGGGCGATCCACAGCAGCATCTGCATCTGCTGCTCATTCAGCCAGCGTACCATCCGCTCGAAATTGGGCAACCGCGCCGGATCGATCTCGAAATCGTCATAGCCCCAGAATCCGGGTCCATAGGGACGATCCACCCAGTAGACGCCGCAGGGGATCCCGAAGGCTTTCATCATCAGCACGTCTTCCATTACCTGGGAGTTGAAAGGGCCCGTGACCGGTGTGCCGTCATAGTAATGATCCAGATGTACATGTTCGTCCCGCCAGCGCCACGGCAGATAGGCCCATCTGGGCGGGAGAAAGGGCGGACCCGCTTCGAGCGCATGCTCCGCCACCAGCCTGCCGGGATTTTCCGAGGTATAGATTTTGAGTTCGAATGCCGGACCTTCAAATTGGATTTTCACCCGCTGAGAATCCTCCGTGCAAAAATCATAGGTTCCCGGCCATGTCCCTTTAACAAAACACGCGTACCCTCTCGAGGAAATATAAAAAGGCGCGTAGACGGAAGTTGTCGGTTTGACGATCATATCAACTTTCTGTCCGCGTAAATCCATTGCCGTCTGCAGTCCCGGCGCCCAGGAAGCGTGCTGCGGTCCGTCCACGACCCGTTCCATCAACCCGGTGAAATAATCATTGTCATCGGCAGAAATGGAGAAGCCCCATTTCAGGATATCGGCATTGGGCTGTGCGCGCATCTCGATTGCAAAGTCCTTCCCCTGCGGTGTGACCCTGATCGTCACCATGCGTCCATCGACCATTTTTGACTGCGCTTCCCAGGGCCTGTCTGAAACGCTCGGTTTACCCTCTGTGAATGCTGCCTGCAGGATCACAGGTCCCTGGGCCGTTTCATAGAAGATTTCATCGATTCGGAGGGAACGGTCCTTCGCACCCCCCGGACCGGGTGCGAGGTTATCGGAACTCAGGACCAGATTGGCCGGTCCGCCGTTCTGTGCTTCAGCGGGTCCGTTCACTTGAGCCCCGCCGGACCCTAATATCAAAAGCGCCAGCGCCGAAATGATTGTATATCGGTATTTCATCGCTCCTCCTGTTTTGAGATCCCCGACAGAACCCACTGTACCCGAAAGACCTGCACCCGCAAGCTCGCAACGTTTTAAATAAATCCGCCAAATCTCATTAATATCGCTATCAATACAGACTGTTTCAACCTAAAATAATTTCTGATTTACGGACCGGGTCAGTACGCAGGCTTCCACTCTCGAGAGCCAGAACCGACGGGAAAAAAGATCCGGCTTCTGTGACTGAAAGAAAAAGGCATCCGCACCCGATACGGAAAACATCCTTATTAGGGAATAGAAAAACGGAATAAAAAAACTGGAAAACGCAAATGACCGAAGAATCCAATCCTCGTGAAACCGAATCTGTTCCGGCAGGCTATGTTGCGGATGAATTTGAAAGAGAATCCGTGCCTGAAAGCAGGCTGAAAGGCCTGAGAAGTTTTGTCGGCATGTATGCCGGTGAGCATGCGGCGGGCACGGAATTCATGATTGGCCCGCTGTTTGTGACCCATGGAGTCACTGCATTCGATGTGCTGGTGGGATTGCTCCTGGGAAATCTGATGGCCGTACTTAGCTGGCGATTCCTCTGCGCTCCCATCGCCGTGCGTATCCGCCAGACCATGTATTATCATCTGGAGAGAATCTGCGGCATCAAGCTGGTTACTTTATACAACCTCGCCAACGGTCTGATGTTCTGCTTTCTGGCCGGGGCCATGGTATCCGTTTCGGCCACTGCAGTGGGAACCTATTTCAATATGAAAATGCCCGGACTGAACGACTGGTTCCCCAACAGCGTTGGGTGGATCGTCGCGGTCCTGGCAGTCGGAGCGGTCATTTCCATCGTTGCGGCCAAGGGATACGATGCCGTAGCCCGCTTCGCCAACATCGCCTCGCCCTGGATGGTCCTGGTTTTTCTGGCCTGCGGCATCGCCGCCCTGCCCCAGCTCGGGATTCGTTCACTGGCGGATTTCTGGCCCGTCGCCAATGATATTATCTGGACCGGGATGCCCATAGAGGGCCAGTCGCAATACACGTTCTGGCATGTTTTCTGTTTCGCCTGGTTCTGCAATCTGGCCATGCATGTCGGCATGTCCGACCTGTCCATATTCCGCTATGCCCGCAAGGCCAGCTACGGATACGCTTCCGCCGCCGGCATGTATGTAGGACACTACATGGCCTGGATATCCGCCGCACTTTTATATGCACTGCAACTGAAAAATAATCCGTCAGACACCGCCGTGGCTCCGGGCCCCATGGCCGTCAACATAGCCGGGCTGGCAGGTGCCGTCTGCGTGATTATCGCGGGATGGACCACGGCCAATCCGACCATTTACAGGGCCGGACTCGCCTTCCAGGTTTTATTCAAAAAATGGAGCCGGTTCCGGGTCACACTAGTCGCGGGATCTTTAGCCACGTTTGGTGCCATTTTCCCCGCCCTTGTCATGAAGCTTCTGGATTTTGTTGCCCTGTACGGCCTTATCCTGATGCCCATGGGAACGGTTATCTTTCTGGACTACTGGGTGCTGCCCAAACTGAACTTAAAGAGCTTTTTTGCAGAAGCGGCCGGAATCGCCACAAACTGGGCCGCAGGTGCGGCATGGATCCTGACGCTCGGTTTCTGCCTGGCGTTGTTTCTTCTTGCAGGCATTGAAAAATTCTTTTTGTTCATTCCCGGCTGGTTCATTGCCGCTGTTCTGTACATCGTCGGCAGTATGATTATTCAGAGAAGAACTTTTCGTGAGACAGGAATATGAAGATACTCTTGAGCAGCTTTGCATTTATCGGACTACTGGCAACCGTACTGCCGTCTATCCTTGTTTGTTTCGGCGCTATCGAATTGGGAACCCACAAAACAATTATGGCTATCGGAATGGTCCTCTGGTTTGTTACAGCGCCGTTTTTTATGAGAAGGAAAGACACCGCCTAAGTTCTCATACTTTTTCTCCCAAAATCCGAAGTCTAGAATCCGACAACGGATTATGATATCCCTGCTTACGAAGGCAGACAGCAATGTTTCAATCACTCCGGAGAACTGTTCATGCCTGCTGATCCGAAAATTTTACCCAAAGGCTACATGGGCAGAATCCTGACCATAAACCTTTCCGCACAGTCGTTTGAGGCGTCCTCCCTTGATTTCAGGACCAGCGACCTCTTTTTCGGTGGACGGGGAATGGGCGCGGCGCTTCTGTTCGAGCATTTCAATTCCCTGGAGCGGACGGGAAAGTACGGGAATGCTTTTAAGGAAGCCAATCCCCTTGGAGAAGACAACATCCTGATCTTTACCACGTCTCCGACAACGGGAACCTCCATGCCCGCCTCCGGCAGGTTTCACATAAACTTCAAATCGCCCCTGACGGGAGGCATCGGCAGCGCCAACTCCGGAGGGAAGTGGGCAGTCGCTTTTAAAAAAACCGGCTACGACATTCTCCGGATTACGGGAAAATCTCCGGTCCCCCTTTACCTGACAATATCCCGGGAAGGCGTCGAGTTCAAACGGGCCGAATCCTTACTTCGGCTGAATGTGGATGAAATCACCGACTTTCTG